>DASSWB010000042.1:0-111854 GCA_035705495.1 Salinimicrobium sp.
TTTTCTTAACGCGCACTACGCATATACATATTCGTTGTAAGCAATATTTTACGCCGACGCTTAATTAGAGATTTTTACTCACTCAAACGCATTTGCCATTGCGCTAAATGTAAAATACTGCGTACAACAACCGTTATAGCAAATAAAAAAAACAGCCGACTTACTCGCACGTTAAAAAATATTTAATCCCACTCCGAAGAACCGACTAAACAAAAGTCATCACCGACTGAAGTATCATATAAGGAAAATTCCTCTAAATCATCAGGGTCGTTTTCATTATATTCAATGTTTTTAAGCATAATCTTTTTTGCTTCTTCGTCCGATATTTCGATTACTTCTTGAATATCTTGAAATCCAAAAAATTCTTCTTCGTAATTTTGTAATAAATGCAGTTGATTTTTTGCAGTTAAATACTCTGTTTTGTCCTCAAATTTTAGTTTAAAAATCATTATTTCTATTTATTTAGTTAATTTTAAATTTTAAAAAATCCTATTTTTCTCTTTTTCTAAATCTCGAATAGAAATATTAATTTGAGCTATCTTACTACTATGTTTAGCTTGAACTTCCTTAAAAGTCTTTTCACTTACTTCTAGTTCTATAAATAATTTCCAAAAATGATTAAGGTCATCTTTTAAAGATATTTTCTTTCCGATTTCTCGTTGTATCAAAGCGCGTTCTAAATCTTTTTTCATGTTTTCTATTTTTAATTTTAAAAAAAATGCTAATCTGTACGGGTTTGGTTTTTTGCAAAAACCACGGCTGATTTTTTTTCCTTGCCATAACTCAAACGTTGGCAACAATAACCCCTTGCCTTTGCGCTCGCTTTAGATAGCTTGTTTCGCAAGCAGCACTCTTTCCCACGCTATCAAAAATACTACACATAACAGCGTATATAAAAAATAAACCTACTTGTTCCACTTATTTTTATAGCCCTCAATAAATTCCTTATCAAACTCACTTTGCCAACCGCATTTAGGGCAGGTAAACTGTTCACCATCAAATTTAGTCCTTGGCCATCTTTCACCTTTAAGTGGGTAGGTGTATCTTGGCTTGCAAAGTTCAGCGCCACAATACGGGCTATAACCTGCTTCTTTCATTAAATTATCCCGTACAATACTCATAGTTCCGTTTATATATTACTTACTCCCAAAGTTTTCAGGTTTCTCTACTTTTTTCAAATCGTAAACCCATACCCACGGATTGGATTTCCACGATTCTTCACCGTTTATGGATTGCCATAAATGTTTAAAAGCAAGTTTTGCCGTTTCGAACTGAGAAAAACCGTTGTATCTAAAACCTAATGGCGCTGCATCTGTAATTCCTTCAGCAATTGCATCATCTTCTGAAATATCCTGTAGCCGTTCTACTCTCACATTGGTAACTTCAAGAAAAATGCGGGGAGCTACTTTAGGCATGAAGATGGAAGGCTTCCAATGCAGTTCTTTTACAACATCGTATCTTTCGGTTTTATCGTTTGGCTCTAAGAATCCTTTAGCTGCCAAATCATCTATCTGGTCTGCAAGCCACATTCCGTCTTCATGTGGATCATAAATTGGGCACCATTGTTTTACCCCATCTTTGTACTCTACCAGCATTTCATCTCCTTCATCACTCCAGCCTGTAAATTTCCACGTTTCCCGAACCCATAGAACATCACCTACTTGATACTTGGATTTTACACGTACTTCATTTCCTTCAGTATCCTGAAAAACAGCCTCCGTTTTTATCGGATTAGGACTTTCTTCTTTTGTAGAATCCCAAAGCCTGTTGGTAGTGGACAAGGTTTTAAAAGTGAGGTTTGTAGGGATTTTAATAATTCTCCTAGTCTGGTTTTTTAAAAGTTTTATAAGTGCCTCAACCATGAGAGTACTGAAAAGGATTGGTCTGAATGCTTTCATTTTTCTGATTTTAAAAATTAATATTGCTCAAGGATCTTAATCCTTCTTTTTTGGTTTTGGATTTTTTGATTTTTGGCGTTCACGGTTTTTTGAAGTTCTAATATTTGATTTGCCAGTTCTTCATTTTTATTCTGCATTTCCAGAAGTTGTTTGTTTTTCCCACGAACTGAGGCAATGAGATTTTTTACGGATGCAGTTAGAAATATAACTTTCTGTTTTGATGTGAATTCGGTTGTATCTACTGATTGCATGGTTATTTCTTTTCGTTAAGTTTGAAGCCTTCATCAATCCAAGACTGATCCTGAATAAGCCTAAATGTCCTTACTATTGCGTAGTTCGTTATTTTGAAATACTTGAAAGTTATTCCGTAATCATCTGCATTAAGTTTTTTTAATACTTCACGCTCAATTTTTTCAGGTGTTATTTCAGCGGCATTTGTGTTACTGATAATTTCAGCATTTGCACTCATAGCTATATTTTGGAGCGTTACCTCTGGCATGTACAGCGTTTGGTAAAGAGTTTCAATATTGGTAATGGAATATCCAATTGCACTGTTTAAAGTGATTGTTTTCCCATCTTTAGAACTCACGGTCTGGATAGGCATATCTTTTACCCTTAACCGCACCTCTTGAACATACACGCTGTCGAAGTATGGAACTTTAAAATAGATGCCCTGGTGCAACCTCTTTATGGTTTTTCCGTTCCTAACCCTAATTCCCTGTTCCCACGGTTGAATGATCACCCATATTTTAAAGGCATTGAAAATATATTCTATGAACTGTTGGACCTGATTCACTTGGTTAGGATTCTAAAATGTGCCATAAAGTTGGATTTTGCTTTTTGCGAATTCCAGCATTGTTCTGTTTTGCTGTCCAGCATTAAATCATTCCACTCCATTTCCAACAACCGGCCGTCAGCTGCTTTCACTTCTTTCCCAAGCGGATAGGAAAACCCGAATTTCTTTGCAATTACCTGCATGAGATTATCTTCAATTTTCTTATAATCCGGCAATCTTTCCTTGATTGGTTTGGGCATGTCCAATAAATACGCTTCGCTGGCATCGTGTAATAAAGCCTGTAGTTTTAGTTTTTCAGGAACCATCAGTGAACATAAAACAGAATGCTGAGCCACGGAATAGAATTCTGGAAGATGGCCGCCAAACCTGCACTGATGTGCCAGTGAATGTGCTATGTCCTCAATACAGATCATTTCTTCTGTGGGTTCAAATACATTAATGTAAATGCCTGAGCTGGTACGGATGCAATCGGTTTTGAATAGGTTTTCCATTTTACAAGTTTCTTTTTTCGGGTTCCAAAAAAGGCAATCCCAAACGTGTGAATAAATCTATTTCTTCAGGTATCATTATTGTTTTTCCGCTAGCGGAGAGAAAGCCTCCTTCACTTTTGTACCCGCGCTTTACCCATCCAGCAGCTAATATTTTATGACTATAAGCAGCGGATCCTGTTCTTATTGCCAGTATTAAGCCCCAGTTACCAGGTTCAGCAAAAAACAAATCCAGCTTTATTCCTTCCGGTAAAATTCTTTGTGTGTATTTACACGGCAAATCTCCTTTTACTTTTTGCCATTGGTTTACAACTGTAGCAATCCCATCTTCAAATAATCCAGTTTGATAAGGTTTAGGAATGGCTACAATTTCAATGTCTTTTACTTCTGGTTTTTTTCTTCGAATACTACCAGCTATTTCAATTCTGATGCAATGGGGAGCTAAAAGTGTTTTTACTCTTTCTGCAATAAATAAAGCTTTTTGAATTTCCATAAGTTAATAACTTAGTGATTAATTAAGAAATAATTGGCGCCGGACACTTTAAATGCTGAAATACTTTCACAGCATATTGTGCCTGCCATATAGCATCTTCGAGCGCGTTGTGTTTTACTTCATTTTCTGGTATCTGGATATCCGGATACAGATTTTTTAAAGTCCTGAAACATCTGTTATTATAAAACAACCATGGCACCGGCATGTTTAATTTTCGGAATGCATTGGCAACAATTACATTATCAAACGATGCACCGTTGCCCCAAACAAAACTATCTGCTTTAATGAATTTTTGAAGCTGCCGGAGTACATAATAAATTGGTTCGCCTTTGGTTTCAAATTCTTTTCTGGCAACATCGCTTTGTCTCAACCACCACAAAACAGTATCTGCATCCATTTCCAAACCGATCTTACAGGAGCTTTCTAAGCAGACTTTGTGATAAAATGAACGCCCTGTACCGGTTTCGTCAAAATAAACGGCTCCGATTGCCAAGATTGCGGAATTGGGAGTGTTTCCCATAGTTTCTATGTCGAGCATTATGTTATTCATTGGTTATTTTTTTTCGCCTCTAGACATGGTATCAGCATAATCTTTCATGAGACCGGTTATTTCTTCTTTTGATTTTTCTTTGGCAGAATTTATAGCTCTGGCCAGTTCCGTTCGCATTCTGGTGGTCATTTCTGCAAGCGTTGCACGGTCCCCACCCAGCCGCTCATTGTAAATTGATGCAATGTTTTCTGCCGCGCTTTCAAATGTCCTGAAGATTGACTGAATGTTGATGGTCTGGGTCTTCTCAACCAGTTCCATCGGCATCAATTTACCCTGGAGTTTTTGAATTTCAATTTTAAGCTTTTCCGCTTGCCGTTCAGATTTCTCAGCCTCGGCACGTTTTTTTCTAAGGGTAAGATTGGATGAGTGGATGTCCTCATTTCCTTCTTTACTCTGGGAAGTGTCGGTTTTAGGGGGGTTGCCCTCTTTTTTTATTTCTTCATAGGTGGTTTTCTTAGGTGGTTCGGCTGAATTTTTAGCATTTTCCTGAATGTAAAGCCTATTAACAGGGTGATCCGTATCGATTAAATTATCCTTCTTAACCACTTTGCCGCGGCTAATGTGACTGCGGAGAGTGCCGTATTTCAAACCGTACTGTGTTGCAAAATCCTGTGGGCTTAGAAAACTCATATTTGTTTCAGATACATGCTGATTATCAGCAGTTTTATGTTAATTGTTGCACTATTCTGTTGCAGTTGTTGCACTTTGTGTTGCACTTTTTAAAACAATGTTAAGCGTGTAAAGAATGGGGTGCGCAACGTATTGCATTTGAGAGCCTTACGGCTTACAGTACCTTTTTTATTTTTCATTCTTCTTTCGTTGAGCATAACGTTTATTGTGCCAATAGTCTTTGTTCTTGCAGCGTGTAGAACAATATCTCTGCTGTGGTGGCAGTTCTGATATATCCTCCTCACAATATCTACACGCGCGCTCACTATCATTCACTTCTACCGACTCAACCTCAATGTTCATTGTGTATGATTGAATAGCCGCATCTATATCTTCCATCTCATGCTCCTCTAGCAATAGGACATCTCCCAAATCATTAAGCAACTCCTTATCCGTCTCCTTGAATCCCTTCCCCGCCTTAGCATATATAACGCTGTACACCTTATCGGCATCATATTTACCTGGGAAACTCATCTCCATCTCCACACTCAATCCCTTAATATTCCTCAATAGGGGTTTTCCCTGTTGTAGCCGTCTAAAGTCCCCTAGGACAATACAGTTGTTTATGTTGAGTCTGGTCATAATATCAGTTTCTGAATGAATTACCGGTGAAATGGAGGATATTAAACATTTCGAATATCCTGTCATAGATGTGCTCCCCATACCGCTCTCCAAACTCCAAAAGGCCATCTGCTATGTTCCCCTGATCTCCTTCACGGAAATTACAGGTGATGTACGTCTGTAATTTGGCATCATAGCGTTTTTCTAAAATTGCACGTATGATCTCGATTTTCCCGTAATTACTGGCTGTAGCCTCTTTTTTCACATCATCAATATGCAGTTTTGCGCATTTGTATCTCTCAAAAAACAGATCTTTATCTCCAGGTGTTGAAATTGATTCGTATTCCGTAACTATATCATGAGCATTTACTGATTTAAACCTCATTGGCATCTGGTAATGATCAAACATTTTGCTTAATGTGCGCATTACAGTGGTTTTTCCGTTACCGCAAAATCCAATTATCAGTAAACCTTTGGCTAAATCTGGATATAATACCGAATTCCCGACCTTTTTGATCATATTCTCAGATTTAGAAAATTCCAATTCCTGAGCAAAGTATTTTATCACTGGACCAACGTTCTTTAAAGCATCTGGAGTTTGATTGAATTCTTTGCCAGTTGTGTGTTTGTAGAACAACAGAAAGTTTTTCCAAATTAGCTTACTTGTAATCTGCAGCTTTTCCCTGTTACGTTTAGCAGTCGCCAAATCTACACCTGGCTGTGCTTTTTCGTATTCCTTCACCTTGGATTCTTCCTCTTGAGTAAGTTCTGGCTGATCTTTCAACCAAGCATACTCACGGCTGGTTAAGAAACCAATCTTTTGTAATTTGTTTTCTCTCATCTCTGGTTTATTACTGGTTTTTTATTCTTTTTTGGAGTTTTATCCCAATTTGCAAACTGTTTTTGTAATCTTTTTTGAAGCAAAGAAATCTCAGCAAATGAAATTTTGTCTTTTGCCACTGCAAACTCAAAATTTGTTTTAAATGTGTCCCAGTCGCTTATTTGATTTTTAGAATTCATTTCAAACTGTTCAAGCCATGCCGGAGATTGTTTTTCTAAAACTTCATAAGCTGTTTTTTCCCCCACACCCCCTTTAAGTATATTACTATCTACATCTTCAATTACATCTTCATTTATATATAGGTTAACCACTTGGTTAACCTTTTGGTTAAGCATATTTTTATTTTTATATGTTTCAATTTCTTCTGTAGAGAGATCGTAAAGCTCATTTTTAAGATGCTTAATTACCTTTTCATTTACACCGTCAATTTTCATTGCCATTTTTACAACTACCCCTATATTGCTGCTTTTAACACGTTTATCCTTGAAGGATTTACGTTTTGTTATAACCTCATCAGCAAAAGAATTTACCCATTTACCCTCCTCGTTTTGCTTAAACTTTTGCTTAAGCACTTGGTCAACCATTTGGTTAAACAAATTATATTCAGAAGGTCTAACTCTACAGACACCTGCTAACTCATCCATATCATTTGGTATAGGTCCTTTGTCAAATTGGTAAAGCATCAAATCAAAATACCAGGCACGGAATTCTGCTTTCATTCCGTTGGTAGCTGCCACCCACTTATCTATATAAACTAATGCTGCAGGATCCTTTGCCATTATGCTGCTGATTTAAAATGTTCCACAATTGCCACTGTATGCGCCAATACTATACTTTTAGCGGTTTTAACCTCAACAGAATTGCCTATAAATTTCTTTTGATCTGTTTGGTTTCCCACCAGCTTATAATCTTCTGGAAATCCTTGAATCTGTAATAATTCAATTATCTCCAACAGCCTCATTTTTATGTCCACAATACCGAAATAGGCCATGAACTGTTTTATTTTGATCATTGTTTCGCAATCATCATCATAAACTGGAATAGTGAAACCTTCAGCTTTATCACAGATAATAAGCTGTAACGGCCTTTTATCCTGCCGTGCTATGATCGTAGGACATGGTTTTTCAATGGAATTACCAGCATTTTTAAACTGCGGATTGAATATGAACTCTTTCTTATCCACACTTACCAGATTATGCTTATCATTATTTACAATGGTAGCTGCAGGCGTAATTACACTTCTCACATTGTCTCCATTGCTGTAGTTAAGCATTAAATAATTAATCTTTGCAAACCTGTCCTTAGTAGTAACTGTAGGACATGGCTCATGTTCGCTGTGAACATTTCCATTGCCGTAATATGAGTGAAGGAAATTAGCAGATATCAACTTTTTTTGAGGATTGGTAGTTATTAGTCTACACGGGTTTTCAATTGAACTACCAATATTTTTAAAATGTTGATCGCTTAAAAACTGCTCATCACCATTGCCAACAAACTTGACCAATCCTGCATAAATCCTTTTAAGCGTATTCTCTACCAAAGGCTTTTTCCTATTGAATATAGAATTCCCCTCATTCTCCAGGTTAAGAACTTCTTTAACCGGTTTCCACTTCTTTAGTGGATTTGAAAACAGATCCTTTTCTTCTGAAGGGTTTTTGGTATGTGTCTTAACTGGCCATGCTACAGGTAATCCCTTCTTTGGGAATTGTGCAAAATATCTCTTCCTTGCTGTGTAAGCTCCAAAGTCGGCACTGTTGAGTTCCTTCCAATCAAAACCATATCCGTATGATCTTACCTCATCAATCCATTTCAGATAGTCTAAGCCTCTCTTTTTGGAAATTGGCTTTCCTGACTTATCTAATGGCCCCCAGCTCATGAATTCTACTACATTCTCAATCCATAGGTAATCTGGTTTAAGAGCATTTAAGTACATGAATAAATGGTCTGCCAGCGTTCTACTATCAGCCTCTCTAGGTAAACCTCCTTTTGCCTTACTAAAATTTGTACATTCTAAAGATGCCCAGATATTGATTAAGCAGTTAGGGTATTGAGACCTCAACTCATTTACAAGCTTTTTAAGCTTCTTTACCACTTCAAAGTCTCTTATATCCTCTGTGTAGTGAATGCAGTCAGGATGATTGGCTAAATGGCTTGCAATAGCTTTTTCATCATGGTTTACGCATGCAACTACTCTAGTTTTGATACCTTCCATTTCACCTGCTAAATGAATACCTGAGGTTGTACCACCGGCACCACAAAAGAGGTCAATCCAAAAGATGTGTATTTCTTCAGATATGATCATAACATTACAGGCATTAATATACCTAGCTGCTTATCTTCTCCATTAGCGGAAACAACAATGCATTTGTTTATGCCGTGAAACTTAAATTTACACCCGGTATTATTGATGATCATTGCCTTTCTTAATCTATTAAGCATTGAAAGATTTATCCCTATTTCACCCACCTCAACGGCTTCTCCTTTAGGAATCACATCCTCCATCCTATCTACAAATTCTGGTTGATCCATTTCAGCATAATTGAAAAGTACTTTGTTATGGAATTCATCTTTACATTCTATACCTTCTTCTGTTGCTACAGCGTAGTTAAACTTTTGTTTTATTAACTGAAATACGCGCATGTGTAAAGCTTTGCCGTTAAGATGTTCAGGATTTATTATTCCATGATGAGAAATATGTTGTTTTATAAGCACATGAGCATCTGTGGCGTAGCAATAATCATTCTTGAAGTAAATCAAACTCATTGCGGGCCTTAAATCATCGTTAGATGCTATAAGATGTAGGTCGGTTTTAAAATTGAATTTATCTTTTGCCATTGTGGATTGGATTTAAAGGTTTTTACTTTTTTTCAGAATTGAAATAACACAGGTAGTAATACATCTGCTTTTCATCATCCCAGCCTTTTTCCAGAAACTTATTCGCACTGTCCGTGTTTACAAAGTCAAGTTTGATGCTGATGTTGGTATCAAGCTCTATAAGGCTCTTAAATTTCTTCTGGCTCTCTTTTACTGCTGTATTGCTTATTGGGAAAGTAGAGAGATCCTGTATGCTGTATTTGGCAGCATTCTGCTCTTTGTAGTGTCTGAACTCAGGTTGTAACTGCGGGTTCTTACATACTTCATTCAAAAACCTGGTTTCTTCAAAATCATCATTGCTGGCAAAGTGATTATATGTCTGATTCATGAACATTACACTTTCCTTTTTATCCTCTGCTGGTAAAACGACATCTTTAGAGAAGTCTTTAACCATTTTCAGGTACCTTTTGGTGTAGTAGCTGCTGTCCTCGAACTCTACCACTCCCAGAAAGCTATCTAACCAGTATTTTGTATCATACTTGTTGCTGTCTACTGAAAGTACTTTAAAACCATCTGAGGCATTTGTATTGAAGATAATTGCACCTTTATCCAATTTAGCCAGATTCACGCCTTGAGATAGAATTACCTCCAGATGGTTATCATCTATGGCAAATTGTAAGAAATCCTGTTTTATTTCGCTTTTGAATATCCCTATACCAGCTACACGTTCATTGTCAATCATCATATCTTTCAAATGGCAGATGTAAAGCTCACCTCCTTTTATGTGTGGGTGGGTGTGTTGATCATGAAGATGTTTTGCAAGTTGTTTTGAAATTAATTTAAGACCTGCTTTACTGAACATTTCAGTTTCATCCTTATGTTTAAACCAACGAGCTACTACATTGTAAACCGGATTAAATTCCAAATCTACTTCATGATGGAACTTTAATACTTTCTCTTCTTGGTCCCTGAACGGCTTCAAAAAGAACTCTTTCAATAATACTGACAGCTCATCTGGGAGCTTTGTCTCTTCTTTTGCCAGAAATACACCCTCGCTTCTGGATTTGTTCCCTACTTTGTGGATGTAGAGACTTTCAATTGTGGTGTTGTACAAGTTTAGCATTTGATTGATTATTTATCGGTTAAAAAATATTTGTTACAGTGTATTGTGTCACGTTCTAAAATCACTCCCTCTTCTACCATTTCATTCAGAATCGGATTTAGTTCTAGTAAATGGAAGCCACCATGACCTCCAGATTCTTCACTTTTCCTTTCAATGAGAAATAGTAACACCTCTTTTATTTCGGCTTTTTCTTCTGTGGTGAACGTCATTGTTGTGTTTTTTCGGTTTATAAAAACATGTTTGTGAAATCAGACATGCCAGCCATAAAAGAGCCAATACAGATACGAAAATGATTAAGAATGTTTTCATAGTGATAAGTTATTAACTTATGGTTTCAACAGGTTTAAGCATGTCAAATAAGGTTGGTGCGCTTATTTTTTCATGTATAGATCTCACGTAGAATAAACCGTCTTTGTAATATTCCGTGTTCAGCTCAATTCCTATGGCTTTTCTTCCCATTCTTATAGCTTCATGAGGTACGCTCATTAAACCTCCAAATGGGTCCAGTACAATATCTCCCTTGTTGGTAAATCGGTTGATCAGTCGTTCTATGATATCCAACTGCAGCGGACAAATATGCTTTTCCTTTTTTCTGGAAACTTGCTTTGCATTGAGGGTTTTTGTCCGCTGGATATCATCCCAAACGAAATCATTGTTTGACCGTGGTGGGATGGTCATGTATTCACGGCTCAACTTTCCATTCTTGTTAAGTTCGCTGCTTAATTCTTTATGAATTTCGAAATCATATAATCCTTCTTTCTGGTATTCGTTCCACCGCCGTACAACATCTTTTAAGGTCTTTTTTGCCAATTGGGAAGGTACTATCCTGTTCCCTGAGCTTCTGTGGTAAGCATGGGCATCCAATTGCCATAAATCCACCGGATATACTTCCCATGGTTCAATTTCAAAACTTCCACACTTTGCACAAACCCCAGCATCATGATTAACCTCTACCACATCATTACAGTCCCTACACCAAACCTCATCTTCATTTCTTGCTTTCATCACGGGCTCATCACTATAGCTATTGTTGCTGTGTGTAGGGGCTTTTCTAAAAAGTAAAATATACTCTGGTAATCCCGCTCCCATCTTATTGGCATCCCTGCACTGTTGAGAATGTCCCAATCTGTAGGTTTGGTTGTTTTCGGCAACAACATCTGTAGTTACCGTTATTTTTCCCATGAGGTGGAAACCATGATTTAAATAATGCTGAACGGTCTGACCAGAGAAGTCTTCTATTGTTGTAAATGCGGTCCCATTCTGATAGGAATATCTTATACGGTCCTTTACATGGATGGCAGCAACATGACCTGGTTTTAAAGCCTTGTACAGTTTTGGTGTAAGAAAGTCCATTTGCTTGAAAAACTGACCGTTCCCATGGTTGTGCCCAAAGTCATTATAATTGCTGCTGTACTCGTAATGATCACCAAAGGGAATGGAGGTTACAATACAGCCTATGGAATTCTCTTCTATATCATCCATTGCAATTACATTATCATTGTTGTAGAGGGTGGCATCTCCAATCTGAACCTTATCCCCTTGTTCAAATAATTGTCTTTCCATTTGGTCTCGTATTAAATCATCGTTTAAACCGTATTCTTTTACCAGCGCAATCATTTCCTTCTGAAGCTCCTTATGTTGCTCCCATTTGCGCATTAGGTTTTCAAACCTCTTATCTTCATTGCTGGTGTAGATAATGTGGAGTTCATTGGCATGTTTTGCCCTAAATCGGTAAGTTCTGTGCACTCCCTGAATGAAATCATTGAACTTATCATCTATCCCCACCCATATCTGTTTGTGGCATACGTGCTGAAAGTTGCTACCGGATCCTGCAATACTTGCTTTGGTAGCCAATATTTGATATTTCCCTTCGGAATAGTCTCCCAGTAGCTGTTCTTTCAAGGCATTGGTTTGCGCACCAAATACAGAGCGCACATTTGCATACCCTTCTTTAAATTGTTTTTCTATAGCTCTACGCTCATCTTCTAAGTGGTGCCATAATATCCAGTTGGAGTATTGATTTTCTTCCTGCTGAACTATTTCAAATGCTTTTTTAACCCGCATGTCTATGGTTTCCCGCTTTTCGGCTGATGCCATCTGGAGATCACCTGTTTGCTCTTTTACGAGTACAAACTCACCTCTTTTGTTTGTAATTACCTCATCTGTTATATTCTCAATGCGGTGCTCAATTACTTTTAATTCTGGCAGATTGTAACCTTCATCAGAAAAACCTAAATCTGAAGGTTTGGTGATGAATACAGCCCAAGTAGATACCCATTGCCAGAATTCCTTTTTCTTGTTTGGCAGAAGAGTTAAATCACCTGCTTTGGTGGAGTTTCTTTTAAAGAACCTGGTAAGTATATGCCCCCTATCTGCTATCCCTAGATAATCTGAATAGTTAAGTATCTCTATCCACTCATTTGGAGATGGTGTAGCTGTGGCAACAAACCTATATGGAACCTGTTTAAAATGCTTCAGGACATAATTGGTGGTTTCGGTCTTTAGGTTTCGTAAAATTGAAGCCTCATCCATTGAAACACCTCCAAATTTTGAAGCATCTATATCACCCATCCTTACACGGGCATAGTTGGTCATGTAAACCTTTTTCTCGTAGGTGGAGATGGTATCGGTATCTGTAATGTATTCTGTCTCGTATTTGTTCTGGAAATACTCTTTATTGTCATTCTTGAACTCTCTCATTACATTCAACGGCATACAGATAAGAAAAGGTTTTCCGGTCTTTTCTATTACTTGGTAAGCCAGTTCCAATTGCATGGCAGTCTTTGTAAGTCCGAAGCTGGCAAATATTGCCCTTCTGCCACCTTTCAACGCCCATTGGGTAATGGATTCCGCATGTGGTAAAATGTTCCCTATTTTAGGCTGTGGTTCAAAGCCGTATTTTTCAGCTAGAACCACCTTATTTTTTAAAAAATCCACATATTCCATTAATACTCCTTTTTTAATTCCATTACCTTGGTCCTCCTTATCACTGTTTTTATCTCGTCAATTTTCCTAGTTTCAATCAACTGACTTAACAAATCGTATTTTATCTCCTTGAAATTGGAGGGCGTGAACTCCATTTTGGAGCGTTCACATATCTCCTTGATCTTTTCTACATCTTCCCGTAATTTCCTATCGTTTTCTATTAAACCTGATATGGTTTTTATACCACTCAATACCTGTGAATGGCTTTTTCTCCACCCGTAGCTCCCAATAGTGGTGAGCGTTTTTTTAGGATTGTAAAAACGTGCCAGGTAATAAAAAATATGTCGCTTTTCGGTTTTATAGCGTGCTAGATCCTTGTCATGGATAAAATCCATATCAATATCATAATGCCACGCTATAGCCATGTGTATCTTTATGAATGGTACAGCCGTCATCACTCTACCTCAACTTTTTCGTAGATGCTATCCACGCTGTTTACAACTTTGTACACACATTCACCACTGGTCCTAAGTTCCCTCAACCTCCTAAGTATGGTTCCGTCCATGGTCATGTTGTTGAGTTCCTTTCTGGCTGTTAAGCATAAGGTAAGTGCAGAAAACCGGTGTGGCATTTTTAAAAAAGCTGCTTTAGTGGCTTTTCTTACCGTGGCAGACTTTAACTTCAATTGTTGTTGCTGTGCATCCATGATGATTTAATTTTGTTCTAGTTCTGAAGTCCATTGAGGTGCGAGACCGTCATATTTTGCATGGCAGGGTCTCCCCCGCAACTTTATATTGTTTTCATAATCCCAGCACAATTCCGTTCTACCGGTTTCTTTTGCTTCCTTGACAGAAATTGTGTGGCTGCAATCAACAGGCTTGCAATCGTTCCTGTGGCATTCTTCACAAGCTATATATCCCTTCTCTTCAATTGCCTGCTGAAGCTTTTTAGCTTTGGCTTGCTTGATTCGCCTATCAACCTGAGCCTGTGTTACCCTTGTACCGTCACTGCATTTGTAGGTATTCATAGAAGTTCTGGATTATCGTGGATGTTACCTCCAACTTTTAAAGGCTCATCCCATTCTACAAGCAAAGTGAGATAGCTTCCATCTTTTGAAAAACTTTCATCTAACCAAAAAGCTGCGTTTTCATATACAATTGGTAGATAGCTTGTGCTCATTTCACCATCCACCTCAGCATCAGAGCAGATTAAATCTCCTTGGAATATATCACCTCCATCTTGAGCTTTTATATCCAGAAGCATTCCTACTGTTTCAGAAATTACTTCATATGTGAAAGCATAACTGTCGGAAGGTTTCACCTTTTGATTTGAAATAAACGCTTGGCCACTTTCAAATAAGGTCAAAGAACCATAAACCCACTCTCCGTCTTCAATCCTTTTCCCCCTGTATTTTACATTTTTGATCATGATCAAGCCCTTTCAATTTTCCAAGCCTTCAATGACATAAAAACATCACTCTCACCGCTTTCCTTTGTATAAAGCTTACCTCTCACATTGCAGGATATTTTTACGTTCGCGCCCTCTTCCCAGTTAGCCAGAAGATCTACATTGCCATTGGCAAATTCTATCTTGTAGTGATTCGGATATTCTTCCACCGTTCTTACAATCACATCCTGTTTTTTGAAGCTCTCAGATATCTCCTGTACTTCACCAATATTTGTTATTTGACCAACTACTACCATTTTATTTGTTTTTGCGGTTTTTATTTAATTCTTCCATTCTATTATAGCAATACTCAGTACAGGGACTGGAACAACTACATTCAAGTTCCTTAAATTCTTTAATTGCACACTTTACGTGTTTTACCCAAAGAATCATAGCAATGATCAATGCCAGTACCAGAAATACCAGAAAGCATATTTCGTGGGTTTCAACTTCAAAAAAATCTGTTCTCATTGTTTTTAAGTTATTAACTTAGTTTGTGGATAATGGTTTGAAACAATCAGGGTATTTATCCTGTAAATACTTATCCTTTACTTGGTCCTTTATTTTCTGGTGCCACTTTTCAAAAGTTGTGGGATGATGGTTATCGTGTATTATGATATTAAAATTCATGGTCTCTTGATTATTAGTTGATCATTGCCTGTAGCTCTCAGACCACCTCTTGAGCGGTTCATTACAAGAACAAGGCTGTTTTTTTCTGCTTCTATCAGTAAATTTGATTTGTCCCAGGTACTTATATTTACCACTGCATGATCTGTGGCCCTAACCTCAGCACCGCTCCTTCCTTTAATTTTTATTACACTGGCAGATTTACCCATTAACTTTGTTTCCAGGTATCCCTTCCCATAAACCTGAATCCCTGCAAAAGAATTATCCAGAACATCACAGCTTAAATGGCAGTCCACTACAATAGCGGTAAAACATCTGGTATTCATCAGTAAATTGTTATATCCTTTCGTATAGATGTGCAGACTCAATAAAAGATCTTCTGGAAAAGCGGAAAACCAATCAGCATCTATTATTTCATTTGTAAAAAGAAAATCACTGTCCTCCTTTATACAGGTCAAAAGATGATAAAGATTACCGGCATCTTGAAGTTTACTAAATATCGGTTGGTTCTCTAAATGCTGGGAGCCACGCTCCATCAGTTCGGCTTTAAGGAAATTGAAGTTCATATCAGGAGATAAGTTTTTTTCTGTTTTTCACTACGTTTAATGCTGCGGCTTTTTCTTTCTCCCTCATTCCCCTTTTGGGGGAGCTTGAGGTACCACCCCCAAGCTCTTTCCTTATCGCCGTAGCTTCGTCCAAGGCTGCTCTTGCAAACGCCTCTAATCTTTCAACCTTATTAAGTATGGTTCTGTTCATTATGTAAATATTAAGTGTTCACGGTAGCTTTTGGAAACAAGCCCCAGTTTACTCCCGCAATTTGTTTTCTTTAATAGTTTTGTTTTATGACTGTCCAGTGTAACAGGTTTAATATTGAGCCTATCTGCAATGGAATAATCAAGATCCTCATTGGCAGACATATCTATGATAATAAGATCTCTTTTTGTAAGTTCTACACCGTCTATGGTAAACTGTTTATGGGCAAAATCTATAGATGGGCAGTCCAACTGATCTCTGAAGTTTTCCGAAGGTTGTAAAGTACCTTCCATAATATCCGGTTTGTGGTCCAGACCTCCCCACATGTAGTAGGAATATAGTTCAATCTTTCTGCTGAAAGGTATTTTTATGTTTTCCTCAAAACATCTGAAGTATTCCTGAGCTGGCTCATCTAACAAGAAAAGTTCTTTTATGGTCTGGTAGTTTCCTTTGTCAAGTTCTTTAAAAGGCTTTACATGCCCCCCTTGTAGAATTAATACGGTTTTAGTCTCCCTTACACCTATAAATTCAATATCATTTGAATTCTTTAAATCAATTCCCGCAATTAAATGTTGTGGGTTTGGATTGGTTGGTTTAATTTTGATGTTCATAATAATTGGTTTTTTAAGAGTTAGTTATTATGTATTCCCTGAAGTGGCTGCTTCAGGGTTTTTTTATATTAAGGCTTTTATCTTTTCAGACTGAGCTTCTGATTTCTCTTTATAAAGTGCTGCACATTCCAGTATAACATCTTCTACTTCGGGTAAATCCCGTCTACCTGTCATCACCATGGAAAACAATACCTGTAAAGTGGGTTTATTCTTGTACTGGGTTAATTTTCCGTTTTCCCGAGCAAACTCAATTAATTTGGAAGTGTAATTCTTCCCAATTATATTTTTTAATTTTTCAGCTGCTTTTTTATCTATCATAGTAATCCCTTATTGCGAGCTACCTCAACTTGTTATATATTTGTTTTAACAATGTTTAACAAATGTAATACAAATTATTTGTCTTTTCCAAATATTTTGTCAATAAAAAGTTAATGGAACTAAAATTTCTTCCTGATAACCTTAAATACCTTAGAAAGTCAAAGGAGCTTTCTCAGGATGAAATGTGCATGGAGCTAGGGGAGGCGTTGGGTTTTGTTAAAGAGAATGGAGAGCCTAAAAGAAGTAAATGGAGTAATTATGAAACAGGTAAGTCTCAACCCGATTTAAAATCATTTGTCAAAATTGCCAAATTTTTTGGCGTTACCGAAAGTAATTTGTTGCATCAAAATTTAAGTTCTTTAGCTGCAGAACCGGTTCCTGAATATGAAAAACAAGGTAATGACACCCCTATTGATAATTTATTTTTGGTTGCGGTAAGGAAGATTGAAGAGAAGCATGAAGAAATAATAAAAACTAAAAATTATATAATTGAGGGATTGGAAAAGGATAAGGAAAGATTAGAAAAACGTGCAGACAAATATGAAGACGCGGTTTTCGGCTTTATAAAGAACGACAAGACAAAAGCGTCAAAAGCCAGTTAAAACAAGCCGTACTTATGGTTGTATATAAAAATCTTAAATAAATGTTAATAAACCTAATTTTTAAGGATGTTTTTCTTACAAATAATAATATTTTAATGATCCTATGAAAAAACTACTACTCATTTTCGCACTTATTGCTTTTCTATCCTGCTCAGATAATGGAAAAAAGGAGTTTACACCTTTAGATGCTTTAGTTATGTCTCAACATTTTGTAAAGCAAAAACTGAAATCTCCTTCAACCGCTGAATTCGGTAGTAGTACAGAAAGGGTAACAAAACTTAATGATTCCACTTTTATGGTCCGCAATTATGTAGATTCTCAGAATTCATTCGGTGCCATGATAAGAAGTGAATACGCATGTACTTTATATTTTACAAATGATGCAACCGCATATTTAATTGATCTAACAATAGAATAGTATGGAAAAGCAAAACCTCAACATTACAGATGCTAAAACATTGGAAGCAATAGAAAGATTACTGGATGAAGGTAAGGCCAGATATAAGCAGGATATGTGTGAAGTAATGGGTATGCCACCGCAGAACCTTAGAAATATTCGTTTGGGCCTGCAGCACTTCACCGCAGAGAATCTTAGAAAACTAAGTAAAACCTATGGAGTAAACCCGTCTTTTCTTTTTGGGATTTCTTCCAAATTTTACGAGAAATCAACGATATCAAAGGTGAAACACGTACAGCAAAGAGTTAATTAAATAGTTAATAATATTTTTCAGATTGACCATATATCAAATAACCAAAATATTTAACCAACTGAAAAACAGCGGTATTAAGTCATAAAATTTAAAGGTTTTCGGCCTGAAAATCCTTGTGTCCCTGGTTCGATTCCTGGAGGCACCACTAGAAAAAGCGCTAAAACCCTTTCGGAAACGAAAGGGTTTTTTTATTGCCGCACCAGTAATAACGCGGCTTCAGAAGCTTCGATAACCAGCAGATATTTCCGCTAAAATCATTGCCCAAATTGCCGCAGCTCCCGATTATGCTCACATTTCTTTCGCAGACCAATAGTAGCAAGGTTTTCCGAACGGCACCCCAAAAAGCACCCTCTTATTTGGATGAAAAAGTGAATGAAAATTTCAAAAAGTAATTTCCTATAGTAAACCCTTATATTTGTTAGGCTTAAAAGTTTAAAATATTTCGATTTTTGATTATGAGAAATAGCGAAGAATTTTAATTAGAAAAAATTTAGAAGGATTCCCTCCATAGTTCTTTTATAGCAAAGTCTTCAGCTAAAATAAATTTTTACCTGAGATTTAATTATTGGAAGCTTCTGATGTTAAAGTAAATTTCACTAAGTTCATCATCATGTTTTTCTAATAATTTGTTTTCTAATGATTTTACAACATAGGCCATTTTAGCAAATTTTTTACAGAAGGATTCCCAATTCAATTCCAACAGCCAATTCACATCAAATTTTTCTTTGTCGAAACTTTCCGGATCATGTAAAAATTTGAATTTGTCAAAAGGTATTTCCTCTGTGTTGATTTCCCCTGCTTTTAAAACTCCTTTGTATATCAAATCATAAAATCGTAAAACAGAAAACTGAAATTGTCTAATGTTTGGTAAAGATCCAACGTCCTCTAGCTTAAGTTTTTTATAAATTATCTTCCTATATTGTTCCTTTAATCCTTTAGTATTGATTATCTTTTCTCTAATTGTAATATAGAACAGCTCGGCGTCTTTATCCTCAGCCAACTTTTTGATTAGGATGTTTTTGAACAATGATTTAAAATTGGAAGGCAGTGTTTTATAAATTATGGGAAAGTCATATCTGTACCAATTGATGTCAAAGGAATTTAAATTAATTTCATTGTTTCTAAACGATGAATCTTTTTCAATTAACAACTTTAAAATTAAAATGTATGAAGTATTGGAGTATTCTTTTTTATTGAACAATCTTAAAGTTTCTTCCAAATCTTCTTTGTCTATAATCTCGCTTTTATTAATATAGATTTTTTCTAAAGCATAAAAATCATCAAAAGAAAATGGCATAAAATTTAGATAGTGATTAATATTTTCATAGATATTCTTTAGCTGGCTCTTTGAAAAATCAAAATATGCCACCACTAAACAAATTCGATTAAAAATTCTTTTCAAATCATTTCTGAAGAATTCATTCCCTTTAACAACATTAATATAAGAACTGTCCTCCTTCACATCATTTCCAAAGGTTCTATTTATGGAATAAGATGATTCCAAAAAGTTGTTTATCCATCCCATGATTTTTCCATGACTCCCTTCAGCTATTTTAATATTCCTTATTTCATTTTTCTCTAAAAACTTAATTAACTCTTTTGGTTCTGAATTTTCAAGAATAAGCTTAAAAAGAAATTCATCAAATTCTACTATATGTGAAATTCCGAACAATCTGTTTATACCGGTTTCCGCGAAACTCTTTAAGTAGTATCCAAGAACAAAGGATTCTATTGATTTATTCATAGTTACTTCAACGGGAGAGAAACCATTTCCAATTATTAAATTATCTTGTAAAAAACTTTTAAGTTTTCTTACTGTTCGATATAGGTTATTGAACACACTGCTAGCTTCTGATCCCCCTTTTTTTATATTTTCAACTGTTTTTGGGACCTTAACGAATATTTCATCGATTTCATTGCATAGCCTTTGTATGTAAGTACCACCTCTTATTTCTTTTAAAAAAAGATATACATCTTCATCAACGAAATACTTAACTTTATCTAATTCATCATCTAAATTTATATTATCTATTTCTTCATTAACTGTTTCAATATCGGACCAGGAAATTCTATCGTTGTAGAAGTCGTTATGAATTGCCCATTTTAATCTTTTAAGATTATATTTGGCTAAAAAGCTTACTTCAAATCTCTTCAATCTATTGGATTTGACGATGATTCTTTTTAAAGCCAAATAACAGGTGTAGAAATCGCGCACTCTAAATAAATTAAAGGTATATATCAAATCATCCCATAATTCAGTCTTATCAGAAATGTCGTATTTGAATATTTTATTGAGGGCATTAGAAAGTTCATATCTATCAATTAAACAATCAATACATTTGCAATCCTTACTATAATTTATTTTCTCCAACAGGTCAATTTCTTCTTTTATTCTATAATTGCCCCACGAATCTGGCCTACCCGCTTTTCCTAATCGATAAAAACCTGAAAATGCTAATCTACTTAACGAGTAGTTTAGTTTATCCTTTTCATCCTTACTATAGTTATCATCGTTCTTACCTTTATAGTTGTTTAACAGTTCGAAGAGTTCATTATTGAAACATTTTAAGGTGATATCTACTACCAAATGATTATGGTTTTGTTTTGCATCCTTAGAAAAAGGGTGCAAACTCGCAAGGGTCTTTTGAGGCAGAACCCTTATATAATGAAATCTTGACAAAGAATTATATAAATCATTAATAATTCTGGTATCGGACTGATCATTGTCTAGAATACTTCTGTATTCATAGAGCTTAAAATTTTTTATGTATTTTAGTTGATTATAAATATCCAATCCAATATCTGATAATTTTTCTTTGTTTTGTTCTTCGCTAGGGGGTAATTTAGAATCTTGAAATACTACATTGATTCCCAAATTTTCAAAGTAGTTGACTTCTGAATCTGATACTTTCTTTTTTGCTGTCAACAAATAAGCTCTTTGGTAATGTTTTCTTAGAATATATTGAATATCCCGAATCAATAATTTCAAGTTAGGGTCGGAGACACTGTAACCAATGAAAAGAATTGTTTTGTTACTGAACAAAGACTTTACAAATATTTCTTTCAGGGTGTTATTTTGAGAAAATTCCAAATAATCGTTCTCTTTAAGAACAATGTTATAATTCTCAAAATCCCCGTGATATTTTACTAATAATTTTTTGTGTTTAGCATAAGGCAAGTCCTCATCTTTGGACACTATGGAAAATGGTAAACCTTCATCTTTAATTACATCTTCAAAATAACTATCATAGTTTGTTGTAATGATATGCTGAGGATTCATTTCTAGTATAACTTCATGAAGTAAATTGTAGCTATTACTGCTTTTAAAAAGAAGTTCTTTTATTATTTCGTTATATTCCTTTTCCCCCTTTTCATTGTAGAGCATTTGAGCTATCTTTAAAGCATCTGTTTCCTTTGTGTTTTCATTTAAACGGCTCTTAATACCGTTTTCCAGTTCATGCCATAACGGAATACCAGAGTCTTTAGAAACTCCTGCACCTGCAAATATTACTAATCGATCATTATCAATTGCTTCTTTAATAGAAGCGACTTGGTTGTTATATTTGTTCTTTATCATATTAACAGTTCTATTGTGGGGTTTTTCGATGCGTAAATTTTTTTTAGAATTCTAGTATATTTCATAAAGTTGAGGCTCATAACTATCAGGTTGTATGGAAATCACTTCAATTTTGTTGCTGGGGTCTCTAATTTCCAAATACCCTTTTTGAGGAAAAAAAGTGGATTCAATTTTTTGATCGTCTAGTATTTTTTTATAATGTTTAAATAATTCTAATTGTGCCTGATGTACAACGTTAGATTTTACCTGAAGGAATGTGTAATAAGCTCCCTCTACCGAAAATGACTTTACTTTGGTATACCCGGAAATGACATATACATCTGTTTTAGTTATTTCCCAAATTTCCCGTTCTGTGGTTTTAAGGACAATTTCTACGATGTTAACATATTCATCATTTTTTAAATTATTGCTTTCTATAACGTATTGCAATTTTTGTTTTACCCAATCAAAATGTTTAAATTCAAAACGAACAAAGGTGGAAAAATCGGTATAGCTTTCGAGCTCAAGAAGTTTCAGATATTCTGCTATTTTAGAAGTTTTTGAAGTCGAGGTTCTCCCAATAATGAAATCTTTGTAATCTTTTTTAGAACCAAAGGCTTTAACTACAAAATCGGAGGTGCGGACCATTTTTGTTGTCCAAGGTTCATTTTCAACCATTTGAGCGCAAAGAAGAGTCACATCATTCTGTTTCCAATATTCAATAAAATATGGATTGATATTTTCTACATCGTTAAACAAACATACATGGTGATAGGCATGGTAGAAGGAATAATCTTTTACATCCCATAATGTATTTTGCTTTTTTTCTACCAGATTTTTAAATAATTCAAACGATGTTTTCTTTAAATCTTCTTCATCTGTGCCCCACTCGTCAAAACTTAATCTAATTCTGTTTTCGCTGATTTTCGCAATTATTTTAATCTTCTTCTCTTCTTGATAATTATTGCTTAACAGGAAGTCACTTTTGATATAATTCCATATCTGCGTGTGAGATTTTGGATCCCTCTTCTTATTATATCTAATCACGAAGTCCATAATTACTTTCCATACAGAAGCCTCAAACATCTTATATTCTTCGGCTCTAGAGAAGATGATCAACAATACCATTATAACATGTTGTGCTTCATTACTTTCAGTGGTACTATAGTAGTCCAACCTATCAAGAATGTTATTTATCTGTCCCTCATCCAATTTGTTTTTTAGAAATTGATAATCGTCGGTAGGATCAAAAATATTTTCAAATTCCCAACTACTTAAATCATTTGCGAGTATCTTTTGTTGAAGTAATTTCCTTAGGTTATCAGCGAATTTTATCGATGTATGCTTTTCTGTTTCGTTCTGTTTTCCGAAAAGAGCAATCAATGTTTTCGCTAAAAGAAAATTTTGCTGCTCCGATAAATTATTCTTCATGTTAAATTCCTCGGAATTTACAAGATTCTGAAAAATGTCGTACTTTTTATATTCTGGCCGAAACCCAGTGTAATTATATCCCTCTCTTATCGCCTTTAATAAATTATCCGTGTCGCCTGCCTGTTCATTATTTACTACAGGAACCAACTCGCGTAGCTTAGATTCAGGATCATAGGGAATAACATAATCTCGATTTATGTTTAAAAATTTTACTGCGGAGGGAAAGGTCATTTTTAAATAGGTGAAATTTAAAAAATCGTTTGTGTTAAGGGCATCCGGAAGACTATGATAATCAAAGACAATCTGATTCACCAGACGTTTAACTCCTCTAAAATTTGAAATGTAATCATTAAATAGATTATCAGTCCTGTAGATTGCTCCTTCTACCTCCTCAATAAAATTTGGGTTGGAAGGTAATTTGATTTTTAACCATTTTAGAAATTCCTCCTTAAGTTGGAGTGCATTAATTTCAGGTAGGTAAACTTCCAGTTGAAAAAATTTATCTACAAAAGCATGATCAGCGATTGCCTCGCTTTTAGTCAAGGAGTTGAGAACGTAATCTTTATCTAAGGCAATTATAAATATGAAATTTTTAAAGTTCGCTGTATTCCTTACCAATTTCAAAACTTCAAGTACTTCAATATTGGACAGTCTATCCAGATCATCTATAAAAACGATGCATTTCTTGTTTAATTCCTTCAGAGTGTCGTTGATGTTACTATACATTTCTAAAGATGACCCACTGCTAAAGCTACTAGACCTTGGTTTCAGAAAATCTGACAGGTTTTTGTTATTATAAAATTTTATTAATTTGTCGGAATAGTTTAGAAGTTGATTGGATAGTTTTCCACTGTATTTTTCAAGTTCCAAACTTAGTTGATTAAAAAATTCAGAAATAATTTCTTTATCATTGTGGTTTAAGCAGGGCAAGAATTTAAAATAGATTGTGTTTTCTAATCCTATAGAATCTAATTGCTTTTCCATTAAAGTTATTAAGCTGGATTTACCATTTCCCCACGGGCCTACAATTCCAATAGAAAAAGAATGTTTAAAATTTAATTGTTTTATGTATCCTATTAGTTGCTTTGCTCTTTCCTCATACTGCAGTTTATCATCGCCTACTGATAAAACCGGATCATCCGAAACGAATGGATTTACACTTGCACTTTTTTCTTTCTGGAACCATTTCTTGAACTTCTTCCCTATAATGATTACTGTTACTGAAACCAACATAGTAAATCCAACGAGATCTATATATAGCACTTGTATATCATCTAATGAAATAAAAGACCATCCGTTTGAAAAAGGGAGAAACCTAAAAACAATGTAAATTGAAGAGCAAATGAATAACAGATTTTGTTGAAAAACAGAAAGCTGATACTCCTTAAGAAATAATTTATAATATATGTACAACAGAAGGAGAATGAAAAGCACAATAGTGATGAAGTCTGGAATTTGGTGCAGGGTTCCCTCTTGAAAGACACCGTATGATATTATCCATTCATTTATCGTTGACTTAAGAATAAATAGCACAATAATCCCTATTGTCAATACTATTGGGACTTTAAATAACTTACTGTTGAAAATATTTTCCAAAAGATGTGTTGGAGTAGTTTTCATTTTGAGATACTTAATTTTGGCTAATATAGAAAATAAGAGTTTTTCGATTGTTCTTATCTTTATCCTACTAATCTTGAAAAATCTTTAAATATGCCTAAATCACCGGAGAGAAAAAAAGAGGAGTTACGTAAAGCTCTACATCCCAACCAACCTCCCGATTATGATTTGAGCCATGTTTCCCTTCCTCCAATTCATCCATCCCCAGAAGTGTCTTTAAAATTAATAGAGGAATTAACGCGAATAATCTCTCCTAAGGTAGACGTGTACAAAGAATTCACCTCGCATTACCAAACTCTTGATATAGAACAAAGGTATTTTTTTTGCCAGTACTATCTTTCATACCATTTCGATTCTGTTTATGGCCATAGCTATATCCATCGCACTCTCTTCAGTAAGTATTTTGAAGAAAATGCGCGTATAGAAAAAAACGATGGCTATCTAAAGTATTTAAGCCTGCAAGAGCAGAAAGTATTGTGGAGAAATTACACGAATAAACTTTCAGAGATATCAAAAACAGACCAATTTATTAAGTCTGAATTACAGTCTTTAAAATGGCAAATGTATAGGATCTATAATCTTCCTAAACATAAAAATATTCATTTTCAATCGCATTATTCCGAAAAATTACAAAGAAGATTATTTAGAAATATTGATATCAGTAATAATGCGAATGAATACATTTATAAAGCAAGGGAAATTTTAACTACCAAAATGTCTTCAGAAGAAGCGGATTTGTTTATATACAATTCGTTTAATTTTCCTACAAATGAAAAAATAAGAACCTTTCTGAGTATGGATTCTGCATTTGGAAAAGCCAGTGGGAAATTGATGTTCCTGCTTTTTGATTCTCATAGAAATATTGTAAAAAAGCCCAAAGCTACAAAGCTTCATTTCGCTGAGATTATGTATGTGAATTTTCAGTACGTTAGGAACAACTGGGCAGAACTTCAAAAGAGAAAATATAATGCTACTTTAGAAGATTTTCTTAGTAGTAGTGTAGTTGGATACATTCGTCAATAATATTCCTGAATCACATAATCCATTACATAAATTTTTAAATTTCCAAGCAAAATGTGGCTTTTTTTCTTTTTTGCAGTTAACACACATTTTTATTATTAAAGGAAATTAAGCTCACCAAATTCGCAGAGTAAAACAAAAACTACTGCGATGGACAACGATAAATTCATACATCATCTTAAGGGAATTGTGGAGTTTCTTAAAGCAGAAACGGCAGCAAGTGCTGCAACGGCTGCGGCTTCTGCTGTAAAGGAAGTGCAGAATTCTTCTTTAGGTCAATCTCATGAAGACCAATACCTCACAATTCAAGAAGTCTGTTCCCTCTTCAAAATTTCCAAATCCCAGGTTCACAATCTACGAAAGGAACACAAAGATTTTCCCTTTACAAAAATTGGCAATAACGTTCGCTACAAACAAAGCGAATTAGAAGCTTTCTTCAAATCTTTAAAACAAAGGCCATGAGTGTGAGGAAACTTATAAAAAAGTGGGATTTCCTCGCGGAGTTTGGGCAAAACGATAAAATGTTCTGGCGAAAAACAAGGAATGGAATCGAATTAAACCCTTTCCAGTACATGGTATTCCTTCAACAAGATTTAGGAATCAGAAGGATGAGAATGAATGGCGCGGTTTTTCTCGTGCAGGTTATTGGTAAACGTATATTGTTCATTTCTACTTCTGAACTTTCTCAAATAGTAATTGAATACGTTCAAAAGCATTTTCCAAAGGAATGCGGCGATGCTGAACGTATTGAAATTCTTGATATGCTGGTAAAAACCAGCTTCAATTTTTACAAAGAGGCTGTTTTAAGTTTTTTGCCAGTTATTGAAGCTCTCCCTCACCACGATACTCAACACCATTCCATCGTTGCTTTTTCAAATACTATTGCAAAAGTCACTTCAACGGGGATTCAAACTATTCCTTATGATGATTATGACGGGGCTATCTTCCAAGATAACATCGTTCCAAGGGATTTTCACCCTAACAAAAATCCACTCCAGGGAGTTTTTTACCAGTTCACGCTAAACCTTGCTGGACAGGATGAGGAGTTGTTTCAGGCTCTAGTTATTGTTCTTGGTTATTTGCTTCACCGGTACAAGGACCCTAGCAATCCTAAAATTGTCATCGTCATTGACAGGGTGATTGGAGAACTGGAAAGTTACAATGGAGGAAGTGGAAAGAGTCTATGGCTGAAATCCATTGGTTTTATTCGGAACATGGTGGAATTAAGCGGTAAGCAAACGCAGAGGGGTAACCGATTTCTAATGCAACGTGTAAATACTTTTTCCAACGTCATTCTTTTGAACGACGCCAGCAAGAGAGAAAATTTAGAGCTTTGGTATAATTATGTTACCGATGTATTTGTTCTTGAACGTAAATACAAGCAGGAACAGACCATTCCAGCTCAGTTTTCTCCAAAAATTGCAATTACCTCAAACCATATCATCAACAGACCTGAGGGCAATTCTTCCGAAAGACGTATCCACGAGGTAGAAATTTCAGATCACTACGGCAAACACCGTAATCCATTTCAAGATTTCGGCCATAATTTATATCAAGATTGGGATGGCGAAGAGTGGGGTTTATTTGACAATTTCATGTTGTACTGCTTACAGCAATATTTGGAAAAAGGTCTTATTGCTCCTCCCGTGGTTAACCTGCCGCTTAGAAAAATGATGGCGGACCTTGGGATAGAATTCATAGAGTTTATGGATGAAAAGATTGAGGAAGGCGTGATCAAATTTCACAAAAAAGACCTGTTTGAAGAGTTTCGAAAAGGCGGATATGTCCAGCACAAATACCTTCCGAAATCGAGCACGTTCTCAAAAAAAATCCGGAAATATTTAGAATATAAAGGCTTCCAGTTCATTGAGACCCCTGCCAACAGCAAAAGGTATTTTGAAATTATTACCGAAGACGCTTTGGAAGACGCTGCAGTCAAAACAATAAAAGATTTTGATGTTGATTACAAGCTGGTTGATACCCCTAACAAACTTTCACGTCTGGAGAAAAAGCTGAAAAAATGAAAGTAATAGCAATAGATATAGAGACAGATTCAAGTGATGCATTGTCAACCAATATACTTGGTATTTCGTTTTGCATGGAGCCTCATAAAGCTTATTACGTAAACCTTGATGTGCCACTTGATCAACAAATGGAGATTATCGAAAGACTCAAGCCGATTCTACAGGATCCTGATACTACCTTCATTGCACATAACGCAAAATTTGAAATTAATGTCCTCAGGCGGTACGGGATAAACTTTACAGGCAAAATAGTGGATACAATGGTCATGCACTACGTTCTGTACCCGCATCACAAAACTCATAAGTTAAAGGTTCTTTCCCGACAAATTTTCAATTATCAACAAATTGAATTTAATGACATAGCAATTGGCAAAACCAAAAAAGAAAAAACACTTAAAGGTGTTGATGTAAAAGTTGTATCTGATTACTGCTGTGAGGATGGTGACCAAACATTTCAATTCCATGATTTTTTTAAAGTACTTATAGAACAGAATAACCTCAATTCGACATTTGAACTGGATAACCAGGTAGTACCGATCATTGCAGACATGGAACGCTATGGGGTTCTCATAAACCGAACGCAAGTTGAAGCAGTTAAGGAACAGCTTAGTAAGGATCTGGAAAAAGTACTTGAAGATATTCACCTGTACATTCCGAAAGATCTCAACATCAATTCGTCAAAACAGCTAAGTGACTTTCTATTTGAAAAATTAGAAATTATCCCTATCGGTGAAAAAGGAAAAGCGGGGCACTACCAAGTATCTAAGGATGTGCTAAAGCAGTTGTTACCGCAACATCCTGTAATCGCTTCCCTACTCTCTTACAAAGCAATAAACAAGGTCTTATCCACTTTTTTGCCTGCTCTACGAAAGGCTGACCCTACCACGGGAAGATTACATGCTTCATTCAATCAAACAAGTACCGCAACAGGAAGGTTTAGTAGCTCAGGACCCAACCTGCAGAATATCCCTGGGGATCTAAGGATTAGAAGCTGTTTTGTTGCCCAGCCCGGATGGACTTTCATTGGGGTGGATTACTCTAATATTGAGCTTAGGGTAATGGCAGTGCTCAGCAAGGATGCAATAATGATAAAGGCGTATGGGGAAGGTATTGACCTTCATTCATTTACTGCTTCACAAATCTTCGGTATGTCTATGGAACAAATAACCAAAGCCCAACGCGCAGTAGGGAAAACTGTAAACTTTGGATTGATATACGGAATGAGTGAGTTTGGCCTTTCCAAAAGGCTCCTTGATCAAGGGCTGGATTATACTGTTGAAGAATGTAAGCAGTTCATCAATACGTTCTTCGAAAAATATCCCGGCGTAGCTAAATTCAGTGATGAACTCATCTATCAAGCTACAATTAATGGGTATGCCCAGACAATGTTCGGCCGAAAAAGACCCCTCCCTGATATTAACAGCAGTGACCATTACAAAAGGACCGCAGCAAAAAGACTTGCCCTAAATACTCCAATTCAAGGTTCCGCTGCCGATATCCTCAAGATGGCGATGGTAAAAATTCACAATAGGATCAAAGAAGAAAAACTGCAGTCGAGAATATTACTTCAAGTCCATGATGAACTGCTTTTAGAGGTCCCTGAAAGCGAAAAAGACTACATGAAAGAAATGGTAAGGCACGAGATGGAGAACGTAGTGCGCCTTCCCATTGCCCTTGAAGTGGAGTTAAAAACTGGCAAAACTTGGGCAGATGTCCATTAACAAAAATAGTAACCAAATATTTATAGAAATGATACAAATAGATTATGAGAAATGGAGACTACAGGTTTCCAATGGTTTAAACTTAGATTTCCTTACACCTCACCCTACGATTAAGGATCGGTACAAAATGGATTTTCCTGTAGGAGGCTTTTACGGAAAAACTCTTTTTGGGAACAATATAGATTTATACCTAAAAAATGAAACTCTTTATTTAAGCTGTAGTTTACCCTATCTGGTACACGGACATAATTTCACCTCGTTCCTTCCCGGTGAAGCCGAGAAAGTCGTCAATTACATTTCTTCCTTGTTATCCGTTGACCTTATGCAGGCAACGGTTGTGGATTATGAAGTCGGACAGATTTTCAAGCTCAATTCTTGTTTTAAATCTTTCCAGCAACAAATAACTGGAGTTGATGGAATGGAGCTACAGAAAAAACAATCCTCCTGTGTTATCTACGGCAAAGGGAAAAGGCAATTCAAGCTTTACGATATTTCGAAAAACCTAAGGCGTAAAATCGATGATTCGGTGAGGAAAACATTCCCATGGACTGAAGCAGGGGATTGTATAAAGTGTGAGTTCAAATTCATCAAGGACAATCAGTACACAGTGAAAACCTTCCTGAATGATGGGTTTTATCGTGCCGTACAACAACTTTCTAATTTTATTGAAGATAACATTCATTTCTCCCAAAGCAATTACTCAGGAGATAAGTTTGACGACATCCTCTTTCAGACGTTGATAAAACTCAACGAATATGCCCCGAAGGATGTCCAGGAGATGGTGATGGACGAGATTAATGCTTCTTCTCTATCCCCTGCCAAGAAAACAATGAGGAGGAAGGCTTTTTTAAAAAAGCAGTCCCAGGCAACCTGTGGCAAGCAAAAAAAGTTTGCCGATTTCCTTGATAAATCGGTTCACCCAAACATCAAATTAGGGACCTTCCCAAAAGATAACTGTTTAATATCTAAAAATTACAATTATGCCTAGAGTGAGTTTAATTTGGAGACAATCACGGTCACAGCGCAAGAATAAATCAAATGAAGGAATGATTTTCGTCTCTTACACACATGCAGGAAAAACAACATTGTTCTTCACCAAAAAGAATGTTGATCGAAGATTATGGGACAAAAAAAATCAAGCGGTCAAGAGAGGTTATGTTGGATATGTTACCTGTAACGTTTATCTATCTAAAGAAAAACAGAAGGTTGAAGATGGGCTCAATACTACTCTTATGAATGGTATTGAACCTACAGTTACCTATATAAAAGATTTTGTCAGAGGAAGGAATACATACCAGAACAAGGTAAAACCTATAAACTTTTGGGAGTTTGTTGCCAAATATATGGACAATGCCGAAAAAAAGTTGAAGCACAATACCATCCGCTCTTACAAAACAGGTTTGAACAATCTCAAAAAATTCGAGCGGCATAAACGTATTGTTTTGGACTGGCATAATATAGACCTGGATTTCTATAATGATTACTTTGACTATTACATCAACCACCTTGGACTAAAGCTTAATGGGTTTGGCAAAATCATCAAAATGCTCAAGTCAATTCTTAATGAGGCCACACAAGAAGGATATAATGACAACAAGATCTACCAGTCCAAAAATTTTAAGGTTCAAAAGGAGAATGTTGATAATATTTACCTAAACGAACATGAACTGAAAGCTTTCATTGAACTTGATTTATCTCAAAATAAAAAGCTGGAAAAAACCCGTGACCTTTTTGTCATTGGCTGTTATACAGGTCTGCGTTTCAGTGATCTTGCAGAGGTAAATTATAGGAACATCAACGGCAACAATTTACGAATCAGGACCCAAAAAACCGGTTCTGATGTAGTTATTCCAATTTTGGACGAAATACAGCCAATCATTAATAAATATAACGGAAACCTGCCAAAGCCTTATACCAATCAGGTGATGAACAGATACCTCAAGGAATTAGGGGAAATTGCCGGAATGAACAGCTCGTTCAACACGTATAACAAGAAAGGCGGACAAACGATAAAAACCACCTTCAAAAAGTGGGAAATGATTTCCACTCATACTGCACGGAGGTCGTTTGCGACCAATATGTACTTAAGAGGGTACGATACGATGATGATCATGCAGATTACAGGTCATTCCAGTGAAAAAGTATTCATGAATTATATAAAGGTTTCGCAAGAAGAAAATGCGAGGAGATTTCATGACCTGGCCCAGAAAAACAAAAACAATTAATAATTAAAAACAAAAATCATGAGTTCAAACAAATCAAAAATGACCAAAAAACAATTACTTAAAATTGTTGATGACAGGATCCTCAACATGTCCACTAAAGGAGTGTACCACCCACGAAGGATGAAGCCTAAATGGGATTCTCTTAATACAGACGGTGAAAAACTTGCGCTGTTCGAGAAATATGTCACTGCCAAGGATGCTTCAATCGGTTTGCGTCGATTGGTAAAGGTTAATCTTTGTCACAAAACTTTAGAGTCTGTTATTATTGAAAATCCTACGGCTGTCGATCATCTTAAATCAAAAAAAGACGTATTGGATATCTGTATTGCTAAACTTTCATTGTACGATAACGGAGTTGAATATTTAAAGAGCAATACTGCTAAAGTAGAGCTTGAGGAAGACACTCCAGATAAACAGGAAAACAACGGCTCTAAACAATGATATTTAAAACTTTAGTACATTTACCGTTAGAATTAAAATAATGGATTTATAGCGTTAGCTATTTTGTCTTGTAGTTGAAAACCGCCAATTTTTAAATACGCACAAGATAAATAGACTCAACGCTCACGTGAAGGCGTGGGCTGTGTTTATTTGTGCGTAGGTGCTTGGCGGTACCTCAACTACGGTAAGCTACAGTTCCACGCTATTTCGTTTTATAAACTTCTCTACTTGGGACCGGTGGAAATAAAATTTCTAAAAATGAAATATATTTTTACCCTTGCATTGTTTTTTGTTTCTATTTGTTCATTCTCACAAAGTGAGGAAGAAAAAATTTATGACAGATATCTTCTAAAAAGCAGAATCTTTACAGGAAATCAGGTGGCACTCATGAACGAAAACCTTTATGTCAAAAGGATGGGACCGAAAAGTTTCTACATCGAAATAAATATTAATCCCAGCGAATCCTTCGTAATAGGAGCCGAATATGAAGGTTCATTTGAATTCGCTGGCAACACTTTTTATTCTTACAATGGGTTAGGCAGATTTGATGATGTGGCATTAAATTTCTCTATTGAATCCAGAACTAAATTGGGGGATGTTACAAAAGGAAAAGCTTTTGTCGAAAATTCTGATGATTCTCTTGATGATTTTGAAATCCACATCTTTTTTTGGCCTTACGAAACTTCTGAACCACTTGCAAAATCAAATATGTATGTTTTTCCAATAGCGCAGTCTACGGAACAGGATTATATTCAACATGATGGATGGAAAGAACTTAACGTTCCCCATGTTTTGAAAAGGACAAAATACAACAGTACAATAACCGGGACTTATGAAACCAAGTATGGAAATGTGTTGCAATTGGTAGAATTGACCGATGGAAAAATACTTTTTAAGTTAAGTGTTGGAAACGAACGTAATATTGGGTTCCTCAATGGATTGGTTGATTTGGAGGGCAACGTTGCATTATATGAAAACTATGAACTGGGTGTGTGCAAGTTCAGATTGGAGATTAAAACCAATCAGGTGAACATCTCAACAGTCGAAAACGGTAATCTATGTGGGTTTGGGAATGGCTTATATGCTGACGGAACCTTTTTGGCTTTAAACAAAGACTTACCTGTACTTCTTAATAATTAAACCCTTCAAAAATGAAAACATCCACAATTATTATTCTATCAATTATTAGCATAATTTTTCTCGCTTTTATCACTAATCCAGGAAGGGAAAAACATACAGAAAATGGTTTAGAAGTCCTCTTTTTTCTAAATGAAGAAAAAGAAGAAGGATTAGGGATATTTGGAGGTTTGATAAGCACTTTTGCAAAGGAAACACTTGCGGCAAAAATCCGCATAGAGGATTACTACCTGTTTTCCGTTTCATATATTTATTCTCCAACAAGAGATGTCACTTTGGATTTGGGTATAGGAATATTTGGACAGGTATTTCCTTTGGCCTCGGAACAGGAAGTTCTAGTTTATAAGAATGCTCCCAAAGTGAAGCAACAAGAATAAAATCCTCAAGTAAAATAAAAAGTTTCTTTCAGTGTCTTTTTTAAAGAGGAAGGCACTTAAAAAACGTAGGCTGAAAAAACTTTAAAATAAATAAGTATTACAAGTCGCAAGAGCGGCTCTAATAATTGATATTAACTAGTAAAAACAACATTCGCCATTTCTTCCTGGGAGTCTTTTATCTTTTGTTGATTTTCAAAACGATACATCTCAATATCCTCCTCAATTTCATCGAAAATTTTTCTTGTTGTGTCTTGATCAACAATAGTAACTTCTGCATCCGCGTCTAACTCCTTGATCAACAGCTCAAAGTATTCTTTGGTTGAATTTTCCATAACGATGCTATTTTAGATTAAAATTGTATGATTTAAACGGCTGCAAAGATATATTTATTTTGACTATTTCGTTTAAATTTTCGGTAAAATAGTAATTTCCTAGCAATCCTGCAATTAATCCGTGCTGTTTTGTTTGTGTTGCGTCAATTATAAGTAGGCCATCAACCATCTCTTGTTTTAAAGATTTTTTGCTGCTCAATTCAGAGATCCAAATAAATTTAGGCATTGACGATCGCATTAAAATCTCCTTTACCAATGGTTCTAAATGAGGATTACAAGCTAAATAGTCTTTATAGGATCTAGACGAAGCTAGAAACGTTTTCATAACCAGATCCTTATTTTTATAAACCTGTAAGTTCGCTATGTAATTTTTTAATATAGATTTTGCATAAGCCCTTGCCTCTCCAGCATCTAAGTAAATTTTTGAATATAGTGGCACTACAAAATTTACAATTTTACAATCTTTCCAATTAGGGAGAGAATAAAAACTAGATGGTTCATCCAATGGGGAGATTTTATAAGGTGGATGATTATCATCTATAAATACATATTTTAAATCAACAGTTTCAAATTGGAAGATTTTGACTTCATTTCCGTAATCTTCAAATTGTTCTAAAATATCTATCGATTCATCATTAAATTTAGTTCTTCCTATTATGCACTGTGCGTGCCCTATACCTCGATTATTTTGAATAGCTGCTACAACTGGAATACCAGACTCTATATAGCTTCTTAGCAAAGGCAGAAATTCAGTTTTGTATGATGCTGCTGAGTAAATTTTAACTCCGAATCCCAACTCTCGCAATGCGTAAGAAATTTGTTGAGCGGTCAACCCTTTAGATGGAAGTTGGCGTTCAAATGATTGAGCAGCTAAAATTTTACTTATTTTAGAAGGTAATGTCGGTGAATATTCAGGATATCGCATTCCAAAATATTCCATTACACTCCAAATTGTTGTTTCTGCACACGTAATCGTCTCAGAATTTTGTGAAGAATGAGGAAAACCATTTACTAATAATTTTACCCCATTGGCCGTTGTGCTAACTTCCGCCTTACAAATTTTAAAATTATTTTCTTCGACCGAGAGAGGTGAAAGAACGGAACGGCCAATAATCTTTGGAAAAGTCGGTCTAAGTACTAAAAAACCTAAAAATGAGTCTTGAAGAATAGTTTTACTTTCACTACTTCTGAAAAGAGAGTTGTCAATTTCATTTGTAAAAAATGAAAGCTTTATACAATCTCGGCTATAGACTTGGTTCTTTGAAGAATAATAGTGATAGAAAGAATCCCGATAGACCTTATCCACATAAGGGTGTTCAATTAAAACCCATAAATCTTTTTTTAAATGATCTAGATAGTTTTCAAGAGTTTTTAAACTATTGGATTTATGATAGTGATGTAGATGATATTCGTTTTTCAACAGATTTTCTACTACTTCAGGAACTTTAATAATTGGAACAAAAAAATTAGAAATTAATGGCATTTAGATTAAGATTTAATGGTAAAATTAAAAAAATCCTTGACATCTGCTTAAAAAGTATTTTTATAACGTTGCCCCACTTGTGATTTTGAATTCGGCTTCAGATTTTATCGTATGTACTCCCTATTGCGCCCGAACAGGAAAAATTGGTATAGTAGAAATGCCCTCGAGGTAGTGCAAGAAAAGTAACAACCTCAACAGCAAAATAAAAAAGTTTCTTTCAGTGTCTTTTTTTTAAAGAGGAAGGCACTCAAAGAAACATGGGCTGGATAGCTTAAAAAGAAATACGACATAACCTCCTTCGCTGAGCTGTACTTATAAGTATGTAGGTGCTTGGCTGAGGTAAAGTCCCTCCTATTCTAAAAGATATGCAACAGTTATTTTTGAAATTCTGTCATCTAAAGTGAAAAGTAGATTTGATGTTCTTCTATAACGGAAATCAACGGTATAATTTCTTTTTCTTTGCAATTTGGTATTACTTGATAAAGTAATCGAAATCCTCAAAAATAACCCGTTGAAAAATGTTTATTCACATCGAAAATTATTTTGATTAAGATAAAAACTATCTCGCCTGCTTACTTAAAGAAGAAAGATATAAAAGTTGTATGTATTGAAAAAATGGGTGAAGGTTATATAAACTTTCAGACATGGCATTACATACAACAGACAAGTCGCATCAGGATTATTTAACCTATCTGGATTTACGTGAAAAGAAAATTCCTAATGTAGAAATAGCACAAAAGCTTGGATACAGTAAAAAACAGTTCGGGTACTTAATCAGCCACTACGAATTCAGATCAAATTTGGAATATCATTTACCCGAGCGGGAAGGCAATTATCATTTCGGCGGAAATTTTTATCTTACCCAAGGTGTTATGGATAGTATCGCAAAAAAGGAGATTGCCGATATCTTCACATTTATCAAAAGACTTGTAAAACAACATGACGGCATAGATTACCTGCAGACTTTCTACAGCATTGACAATGACTGTAAATTATTCATCATAGATAATTTGAGCAAAGAAATGATTGAATCGGGTAAATATGATATTTCTGATAATTACTTCACCTTAATGCTTGCAAGCGAATATTAATTTTAAATTGTGAAATGTGCAGCTGGCAGTTGACCGGTTGAAGACCGGCCGACAAGCTGTACATTCTACTTCTTTTACTAATATCTTTTCTTAATCTTATATAGCTATTTATCTATAAGTGCCTGATTGGTGTAAATGAAGTGCTTCATTGGTTTATTTCAAGTGCACGATCGGTGATAATGAAGTGCATGATCGGTTTGTTTGAGGTGGACAATTGGTGTGTTTTTTCCAAAATATGGAAGGTTTTATCCTTTGAAATGCATAATTGGTTTGTTTGTTTAAAAAAGAGGATAGTTGCGTCATAAAAACAGAAAAGGAGAGGGTCATTTAGCGGGTGATCTCTCCTTTTCAAAAGCAAAATACAATGGACGAAGATCACGATTACACTATACGCAGGCAACTTAATTTACATATTCCTGCTGGAATTCTTTCGCATAAAGGTTTATCGCTCAATGAGAAATATGTACTGGGACTGGACTATGCCCTGAGCTCAAAACTGGGCTCTAATAAATACCTCAACAAACAGATCTCACAGATGCTACAATTGCATGTCAATATAATTTCGTATACACGCAAATCATTGGTTCAAAAGGGATTTCTCGAAAAGAATGGCAGACATTACCGTTTATCTGAAAAGGCACAAAAAATACGCGTTGAAAATTACAAATACGTACTACTTCCGTATCAGGTTTATCATCATAATAAACTTTGTACAGGAGCAAAACTTTTATGGGGTGTATATAACTCAATTAGCAAAGGGTATAATGAATATTTTGCAAAGAGGACAACTACGGCTTCCAATTTGGGAGTTAGTGTGGAAAGCGTTTCTAAATGGACTGCACAACTTCATTCTTCAGGTTTTTTAAATGAGTACCGTCATAATACAGGATATTCGACAAATCAAACCATTGTTGTTACACGCTCTTTTGTAAACGGAGCATCTGATTCAAAATCTAAAACAGTGGACAGCTATACTAAATCCGGTTTAAATTTTCTTTCAGTCAACCTTCAAGAGGTAGAGAAGGAAAATCTGCGTTTTCAAATAGATATTTTATGATAATTGTACGAATTTGGACTTCTATGAACCTGTGCGTCTATTGCGTCTTTGAGGTACTAGTGGTAAATTTATAACAGAGGGATCCCTGATTCATTAATTAAAAAATATAGTTATAAAAGAGCAAGTGTATTTTGTTTATGAAGATTGCATCAATGTGGTGTTGGAGTTTTTACCACCAAGTATGAAAGAAAATTTTGGCTACAGGGAAGTCGTACTTATTCTACTCCTTGAGAACCAATATCTGGAAAAAATTGGAATTGCTGGAAATCCTCCAAAAGAGGATGCCCCCTTTATTGTCGACTATCTTGAAGTTGAACAATTCATCATTGAAAAGGCAAAAAAATTGCTTTACAATATTACTGTTGAAGAAGTGAGAAAGGTTTTAGAGGGGGAAGAAGTGTACATGAGAAAGATTAGTATAATTAGCGACCTTGATTAGTGATTTACTGAAAGAATTACTACTTCTGAAAGATATCGGCCCTAATATCGCTATCTTTTCTCGATTATATTATTTGTTTACCTTATTAAAAATATTATGTTTCTTATAATTAAAGGCCGTAGCTCTTGTTTTTAAGTAAAACAGTCTTTTTATTGCTTTTTTGTACTAATAATCAATAGTTTTGTGGAATGTTCTATAGAAGAAAAATAATTTTTGCACTGCTGGAGAAATTTGAAGAAGGTTTAGAGAGAACTCGCCTTCAGAAACTGATATTCCTACTCACCAAAATGCAAAAAAAACCAAACTATGATTTCGTTCCTTACCGTTATGGCTGTTATTCATATTCCTTAAAAGCGGATTTGGAAGCGATGACGAAACATAACTGGTTAACTATTGCGGAAAAAAAATATACTCTGAATATAAATAAAAAATATTTTAAAGAACTTACTTCTTCTGATCAAGAAATAGTCAGCAAAGCGTTTGATTTGTACGGAAATATGAAAACTGATGCAATAACAAAACATACTTACATTAATTTTCCCTTTTACGCTATAAACAGTATAATAGCAAAAAATATTCTTCAAGAGAAATTTTATAATCGCGTTCTTGATGCTCAATCTAAAGATAATTCGGGTGTTTTATTTACCCTTGGCTATGAAGGCATTTCCCTCGAAGAGTATTTAAACAAACTCATAAAAAACAACATCAAAATTCTTGTAGATGTTAGACGTAATCCTCAGAGTCAAAAATATGGTTTTAGCAAAAAACTTTTGAGTGGTTTTTGTCGCCGCTTAGGCATAGGATATGTTCATATTCCAGAAGTAGGTATTGATTCTAGCAAGAGAAGAGAATTGAAATCTCAAGCAGATTATGATCAATTGTTTTTGGAATATACTCAAACTGTTCTTAAGGAAACAGATAAAGACCAAGAGCACATCCTCCAACTTCTAAAAGAGAATAAAAGAATTGCCTTGACCTGTTTCGAAGCAGAAAACTGCCAGTGTCATAGAACCCACTTAGCTGAAAAAATATCCACCTATCCTGAATTTCTAAATAGAGTAGTACATCTTTAGCACATGGCCTTTACAAAAGTATTAGTTACTGTTAAAACCTATCCATCTCTTTCTGCCAAATACGGTGAACTTGTCTGTACAGCAGGTTTTCTGGAGGATGGAAAATGGATTAGGTTGTACCCCATACCGTTTAGGAAGCTCCAAAAGGGGGAAAAGTACAGGAAATATCAGTGGATAGAATTGGATATTGTTAAGAATGAAAAAGATTTTAGACCTGAGAGCTTTCGTCCAGCCTCAATCGACACGCCTATTGTTTTACATGATTGGATAGATACTAAAAGAAACTGGGCAACACGAAAGGAAAAGGTTTTACAGAAAGTCTATACTGATATAAAACTGCTTATAGCTGAAGCTAAGAATAAAAAAATCTGCACATCGTTAGCCGTTTTCAAACCTTCAAAAATAAACGATTTTAAAATTGAAAAAGTGGCTTCAGAATGGGATAAGAAGAAACTTGATGAACAAAAAGCTTTACAGGATCAGGTCAATTTGTTTGAAATGGAAGAGCTGCCATTTGAGGTTGTCGAAAAACTTCCATATAAATTCTCTTATGAAATTGAAGATGAAAATGGTGTTTTAAGCACTATGATGATAGAAGACTGGGAGATAGGGCAGTTGTATCGAAATACTCTCGCCGCAGCAGAAGGTAATGCATCAATCGCAGTGGAAAAAGTAAAACAGATGTACTTTAATAATTTCGCGCTCAAGAAAGATTTATATCTTTATTTAGGAACCACTAAAGCTTTTCATTTTCGTTCTAAAAATCCTTTTATGATTATTGGAACCTTTACCCCAGATATTGAAAAACAATTGACATTATTCTAAAATAACCTAATAGGGGCAGAAATAACATCAATTTACTATAGCTGATGGTAAAATCCTATTCTATTTCAACCTCGGCAGGTGAAAAAAGTAACTGTTAAATAGCCATAATGATAAAGACTATTAGGAATAACTGGTTAAGCCATTTAAAGCAAGAACTTAAAGAAACAGATTCTGTAAAAATAATTTCCCCTTTTGTAACAGACAACATGGCTCGACACCTACTGGAAAGCTTTAATGGTTCGGAAATTCAACTTATAACCAGATTCAATTTAAACGATTTTCAATCTGGGGTTTCAAGCTTAAAAGCACTGGAAAGGCTGGTAAAAAATGATTGCAAAATCAAAGGAATCAAAAGTTTGCACAGCAAGCTTTATATCTTTGATGAGAAATCTGTAATAATAACTTCTGCTAATTTTACTAATGGAGGTTTTTTTAGAAATAAGGAATTCGGTATTATATCATATTCCTTTCATACAGTTAGGGATTCTAAAATTTACTTTGAGGAACTCTGGGAAATCAATAAAGTTGTTTTAAAGGAAACAAAAATTTCGGTGTGGAAAAAAGAAATTAAGAGAATTCTCGACAATGTAAACAAAAATGAGAGCCTGCCTGATTACGGAGCCTCCTATCAAGATAAAGTAATTGTAAAAAGCAAACGTTACTTCATTAAAATTTTTGGAAAAAATGAGCACAGAGTAAACTTGAATTATCATTCCAAGGATGAAATACAAGAATCTCATTGCCATTATACTCTTTCTTTTTCAAGGAAGAAGAATGATAAACGCCCAAGAAAATATCGAAATGGAGATATTGTTTTTATGGCAATGATGCTTAATGGAAGTGATTACGCAGTATTTGGTAAAGGTTTTTCCTATGCTCATGACGATTTTAGAGACATTGCTTCAAAAGAGGATATTGCCAGTGTCCCTTGGAGAAAAGAGTGGCCTGTTTTAGTACGTGTCCACTCAACAGAATTTATTAATTCCACCATGCAAAACTGTCCCAAAATGAGTGAATTAATTCACGAGCTGGATTATGAAAGCTTTGATAAAACGCTGAAGCGTTATAATTTAGGTGTAGCAGGTATAAATCCGTGGAATTCCTTGCGACAGCAAGCTGATGTTCAGTTAAGCGAATTAGGTGCTCAGTGGTTAGAAGAGCGTTTTCAAACATCCATAAAATTATTTGGAAAAGTGCCTCGAACTTATATTGATCAATTTTATCAAGGAAAATCTATCTAAATTTTTTAAACTGATATATGTGTTCCAAAAAGTACCACATGATTTCTTTCTTTTCTATAGTAAAAGGAAGACTTTAAAGCATTAGCAGTTAAAGAGCTCTTATATATGCTCAACGTTTCAGAATTTTTAATGGTCTATTTTTTCAATTTTTAACCAGCACATCTTATCGATAGTTTAAAATATATAATATTCTAAATGTTTTTACTGCTATCAATAAATTCTTGTTTATCAATTTACCACAATAAAATTGATATTTTTGCTCTAAAAACTCAAGTCAAGTATAGGGTTATAATAAATATTAAATGAATGCATATTCCCTACAGGAACAATTAACGGGTACAACCCAAATATTCGTTAAAGAAAAAAATTTATGGCCTAATAAACCAAATTAAAACCCAGCAATAATATATATTCATGATAAAGATAGTGAGGCAGATACTTGTAGGAAGGAGGTATTACCAAAATTATACAATAGTCTTTGGACGGATGATTTGATTCTTGAACAAAGAACCTTCACGGATGGAAAAATCTGGCTCGTCGATCCTCCTGCTTTTAAAATCGAGATGGAACCGAGAAAATACAAGCTCATTTCAAGATTAACTTATTATCTCGAAGAGTTCAGAGACATCGGGGTGAGACCAAAGATATTAGAGGCACTGGAGATCAGAATAAAAGAGATTTCTGAATCAAAAGATTTTCAATCATATGACAATCAACCAATAGACAAAACCTTAACAACCAAAGGTGGACTCCAAATATATATGGCAATAAAAACGAATCTTGCTATTGTTGATACAAATGAAGCTTTTGGCCGTATCTTTTTGGTTGAAAGAAAACAGCAAACAGTTCCATACTTGATTGCCTTCCCTAAACCCTTGATGAGAATTATTGTCAAGCAGAATTTCGAACAAATTTTAAATTATGAATATGATCATGACTTCACGAGAGAGAATATTCAGGTATTAATGCGATTCACAAAAGGAGATATGCTTGGAAGAAATATATCAGAATTATTAAAATTCACTTTTAATGAAAAGAAAAGATCATCAGAAGCCGTTTTCTTTGGCAAAGTGAATTATTCTTCTGATGGAAAAATTTTTGGAGTATTGGACGGTAATTAATAACTAGGGAATACAAATTTTTGATTTAGAAAAAGCTCTGGCAACTGAATTCCTTTTCGATTTCTTGGTCCCCCTCCATTCCGGACATAGCACTTCATCTATTTCATACGCATTTCTTTTACTTAAATGACTTCGCCATTACTGCAACTTACTGTATATACCTATTGCTCTCCGCTGGCCTCTTTTGTTCCAGTATGCTTACAGTGGCCCTAGACGATGATTCGAATAAAAAATATGAAGAGGAGCCGAAAGGTATTCTAAATCTTTATCGGACAGCCACAAGTATTATGTTTTAAATACTATGGCTAATAAAATTAATTTTTGTTTCATACATTGCCTAAATTAATTCTGAATTGAAAAATTGTCTTTTTCCTATTTCTGATTTTTTTACCACTCCTAATTGCAATATCCGCTCCACAGAAATTACAATAGAACAAGAGGGAGTCAAAAGAGAAAGACTCAACAAGAAAAACCTTCCAATTTTAAAAAGACGGGTGATTGATGGTGAATATTTCATACAGGACAAATGTTTTCTAAAGCTTATATAGATGAAAAATTTGCAAAATTGGTATAGCGACTTCTTTAGTGGCTGATAAATCTTTGATAATATGAAATATTATTATCTTCACCGGGATATTAATCAACTTTTTATGAATTTATTAAATATTGCTCTTCATCAAGTAATAAAGGAACAAAGGGGACAACCCGAATTAAATCTCTCCGATCACTTACTACCCGTAAATGATTTATCGGAGGAATTTGTTGAAAGGCTTATCGAAAGTTATTCCTCCAAAAATCCAACATATGGGGTGTTTGAGGAAAATACTGATCTATTCCCGTTTCAGACATTCGTACAAATTTATCTAGAGGATGAAGACTTTTTAGAATTTTCAAGAAGGTCCATGGCTATTTTAGAAAATAAAATTAATGTTCAATTTGCTACCGGCGGTTACGTGGTTTTTGTTCACTATACGCACAATCAAATTGATTTCTTGATTGTGATCATGCTGGACAAATCCGTTCAATTTTCGGTTGATGATGAGAATTTGAATTTGCGAAGATTGCAAAGTCTTGATCTTGATCGGATGGCTAGAGCAATCAGGATCAACATTAACAAGTGGCAAGATAGAGAGCCACAATATTTGTCTTTCATAAAGGGAACTAGGCAATTATCGCGGTACTTTATAGAGTTTATTGGGAGTACTGATATGACTTCCTCAAAAGAAAATAGTGATAGGTTGCGTGTTGCGTTGCAATCATTTATGGCAGACAATACTTTTTCCGAAGAACGCAAAAGACAGACTTTTAGCAGAATCAATGATTATGCAGTTCGTCGATATCATGCTGACGAAGACATCGAATTAAATGTCATTTCAACTTTGGTGGATGATCAGAATCCTCAGGGATTTTCTGAATATATAGGAGGGAACGACCATCTCCAGGTGAGCGGTTCATTTAGAGTAACTCAAAAAGCACATTTGAAATTCTTAGAAAGAATTGTAATTAAAGAAAATGGCTATAGTTTAGAATTCGACAGGAGGTTGAAAGGGACAAAAATTCGCATTGAAGGGAATAACATTATTATTAGGGATGTTCCTGCAGATGTTATTAGGAATTACAGCTAATGAACCTAAATAATCTAATCGAGGCCAGGAGTCGCTTTTCGGAACACTTCTCTGAAGAAGGATTTCTTTACGGAAATATTGAAAAGGTTGATCAGGACGATATAGATGTTTTAAAAAAAATTGAAGATGCTGTTTATGAGGTTAAAAAAGGGAAGGGAGATTTTATTACTCTTGATCAGGTTCATAAAAATATCGGATCCGCAATTAATGTTACCATTGAAGTGGGTCTTTTCGATAACTACTATTCCTCTCTTTTAGAATTTGTTGAAAAAAACAAATATGACTTAAAGACTACAGTATATTTTATTGAGGAATATGAAATTTCAAGTTCGGATGTTACCTCCAAAAATATAATTCGCAACTATCTTCAAAATCTTAGTCTAATTGAACTATTGGAATTATTATCAAATCATAGCAACTCGAGTGCATGTAATCTAAAGCTATATTTTCATAAAGTTGGCGAAAGTCTTATCTTACCTATTGAGTATACAGTGGACAATCTCAGAAATATGAATATAGAAGATGTCGCCGAACTTAAACGTGAATTCAGCCAAGATATTCATAAATCAGAGCGTAAAAAACTTTTCATCAACGAATTAATAAATCTTTATTCAGGTCAAAATAAAGATTATTCTTTACTTCTAAAGAACTGGAGTTTGCTCAAAGAAAGCTATTATAACAGTTATGACTCATTTTTAGAAGGATTTTCTTTCGATAAAATAAAAACCTCATCTTTAGAACATTTCCATGATTTGAATGATAAAATTCATGAAACCGTACGAAAAGTATCTAATTATATTTTCGGAATACCAATTGCCTTTTTGTTTCTGATTAGTAGGCTGGAATTCTCTAATCCTTCTACCTTGAAGAACATCAGCCTGCTTGGAGTCGGGTATTTATTCATATTATTAATTTGGAAGATATTTTTTAAGAGCATTAAAGAATCTCTGGATTCAATAAAAGAAGATATTAGTAGATATGAAGCCAAAATCAAACACGTATCAAATCTTTCTTCGATAGTAGCAGATCTTAGAAAACTAAAGGATGAAACTCTTAAAAATCAGTATGATAAATTAAGTTTCTTAAAAACAATAACTGTTATTATAGCAGTAGGTCTTACTATTCTCGTTTCCTATTTAGGTTGGGAGGACATAGTTGATCTGGTAATGAATATTTTATCAGTCTTTAGGTTTATTTTTCTTACTGAGAGTACGGAATAGTACGCTCTGCTGTTCTTTCACATAGCAATGTCGTTTTTCTATCCATCAAAATCTTTCAATATCTTGAAAAAAATTTAAAGTTATTTTTACATCTGGGGATCCCACAACAGATGATGGTATATCAGATCTCCTTTAAAAAATATTCCCATTTTACATGTGATCCATTTAACCTTTTTTATATTTTGTTGAAATCGAAGTTTTAATAATAAAATTTTTCTATTACTTATTACATTATAAACAGAATATTACCATATTATGAAGAAAAAGCTTTTGATTATTAATGGCGCGGGCGCTTCAGTTGAATTTGGTATGCCATCTGTTACTGAAATCGATAGCTTATTTTCAAAATGGGCAAATGATTATTTAAAATTAGAAGATAATATTGTTCAAAATTTGTATGATTGGGTAAAAGTTACAAACCAAAATTATCTCAGGTCTCATAGTAAGCATCAATATTCCGAAAGCTTTGAGAATTACTTATACATTATTTCTTTACTGGAAAGTGTGTATACTGAAAATAACCATTGGCTTTATTCTAGTAATAAACTAAAACCTTATATAACCGAAAAAGTAGATTTGCCAAAAATTAATTATTTTAATAAACAGATTAGGCAAGCTTCAAGTGGAGATTTCAGTTTTTTATATAGCTATTTAATAGATAAACTTTTAGAGCATTTCAGAGGACTATCAATAAATCTAGAAAACAATTTCCAAGAAGAGCAAAAGCATTTAAGAGTTTTTTACAACAAACTTCAAAATAATTTTCAAATAGGTATAATAAATTTAAATTATGACAATACAATTATAAGGAATATTGATCTTGAAACAGGATTTGATCTAGTTACTAATCACTTAGATAGAGATTTGCTTTATAAAAAAGAATGGAATTTTTGTTATCATATGCATGGTTCCGTCCATTTCGACATGAAAGGAGGATTAGATAAAACTCAAATGCATAAAATCAATTGGAATAAGGATTTACACTCAGCTTTCACTAGTAATAGTTCAGGTAGAAGTTCAATTTATACTACTGAAGGATATACAATTAAAAATAGCTCAATTGTAGCTGGTTTTAATAAATCGACTCAGTTGTTAAAAGAGCCTTTCATACAATATTATATGACATTGGATAAAAAAATATATGAATCTGATGCTATTTTGTTTATAGGTTATGGTTTTACTGATTTACATTTAAACAGTTTATTTGAGTTCATTCGATTCAATCAAAATAAACACAGAAAGGTTGTAGTTATTGATTATGCAGATGATGATATGGAAAGTTTACATTTGAGACATGATTCCTGGTCAGAAGGCTTATTTCAAACAGTACCATTAAATAGTCGAGAATTAGAAGTAAAAGCTCCATATTCCGTAAATCATTTCAAGAAGAATTTTAAATTGGAAAGGAATAGTAATCCAGAACATCCGTTAGCAATTTGGTATAATGGATTTATTGAAGCGTGCAAGAATGCTGATAAAATAATTTCAGAATTAGCATAACGCATGTTAAAAATAGGCTATCATATCAAGTGGTATTTTATAATTTGTGGGTTTAAATATAGAAGGTTTTTTCCTAGTTTTCATTTATAATACTTCTCGATAATAGTTTTTAAATGATTGAAATTTTTTTCTTCCATAAAATTCAGTAGTTTTTTCCTATCGTAAAACAGCTCGAATTCTTTCGGCTTCAGCTTTGACTTACTTAAATTTTCTAAGCATTTAAGTGCATCCACAGAAAATCCACTTGTAGTAATATAACAACCTCTAAATTGATATCCTTCTGAAAGTTCATTTTTGAATTTTTCTTTAATAAAAGGAAGAGTATTTCTAAAGAACCAGCTAATTGATCCTTTAGTCTTGGCATCTCCCAAAGCAATTTCATAATTCGATTTATAACCTTTAAGTTCTATGACAATTATTTCTTTTGGGTTGGATGATCGAATTATATAATCATATTCATAGCCTTCTTTTTTCTGGTCTTTTAATTGTCTAGAAAAAAAGTAATTGGTTTGAATTTCTGAAGAAGGGTATCGGTTCTTAATTACCTGAAACATTAGAACTTCGAATAATGTTCCCTTTAGGGCTTTTAATTGATCTTCTTGCCCAGAACTTTGAATTGTTGTAAGTGTATTTTCAATTATCTGATCTAAGTTCTCATATTTCAGGATTTCTTTATCAAGCTTAATTTGAGATATGTTTTCTAATATTTTGAAAATATTTGTGCCATATATGGCACCTATATCATAACTAAGGAAGCCTAACTTTTTTATTGTATTTTCAACCTTGTCGGAACAATTTTTATAGATGATAATTGGTAAAATTTTTCTTTTTCCTCCTTTAACGGCGTTTAAATTTATTTGGATACGGTTTAGAAATCCATCTAAATCAAATTTCTCATATTCTCGGTTAATTAGGATATCAAAAACTACTAATGTTTGCTTGGTAGAATCCGCCTCATCCTTGGAACGATCCCTTAACCCTGTTGTCTTAGTATATGCAAATGCATCCCAGATTAAATTATTGTGTTTAGCTCCTTTCGAAGGATTAATTCTATTTCTATATATAACATTCTGGTTATCAATTAAATTTGATTTAATAAACCAATCTAAAATGTCTTTAATTAAAGCGGTATCTAAAAGCATTTTAGTATAGTGGCTATGCATTAGGTCATCTTTTCCTTCTTTCGATTTAAGAATTAAATATCTAATTGAATTTCCATCTGTTCTTGTAATTAAAATTTCTAGTTTTTCTAAAAGGGTTATTAAATCTTCTAAATAATCTACTTTGGTGCTTATTTTCTTTAGTGGGGAAGCTGAGATTTTTAATGCTTCATAATAGGATAATATGCCTTCGTTAATTTCTAAGCCTGTTAATAAATTAAATAATGTCGGTCTTTGATTTTTTGCAATTTCCTTAATTTTATTGACGTCAAGTTTTGTTGTTCCGAGATAATACGCAAACTGCCCTTTTCCGAAGCTTAAAGGCTTTGATGAATTTATCACCCCTTTTTTATATGCTCTTTGAATAATCTGTCTTGCATTTTCTGGTTGTATATTAAACTTATTTTTAAGTTTTTCGCCTAATTCACTCCCGATAATAACCCTATTCTCAGATATAGTTTTTTGAAGAAATTGTTCGTATAGATTACCAGAATATTTCATTTTCGTCACGCTGCCCTTATATTATTATATTAATTTAATAACTACAGGCTTTATTTTTTTAAAAATAATTTTAATTTATTGATAATCAAAAATTTAAATTTAATTATAAACAATTTTTCTTAGTTTTACTTGTCACGTAAGTCACATCTTAAATGCTTTTTTCTATCATTTGGTCAAATATCAGGGCAATTAACCTGACTTATTAATGATCCATTCTGCTTAATCTTTTTAACGTATTATTTTCGCGTTATTAAAGGTTGCTGGTAGCGCAATTTTGTAGTGTGCTTCTGTAAAAATATAAGTTTTCACCATATGAGAATAATATTTTTTTATTTTGAGACCAAGTAAAGTTTGCAAAGTTCGGTCAAACTTCTAACAGGAATCGAACAAATGGGATGGTCTAAATTTCTAAAATCTCAGTCGAACTCCGGATAGGAACTAAATTAATTTTATCTCGAAATTAAGTCAAAACCTCTGGGGAGCTTCGAACAGAACCACCTGAAATTGTTTCAGACATCAACTAATATAGGTGGTTGTAAGAAAATTTTGAAGCACCGCTTCAGAATATGCTCTAGATTTTAAGAAAAGAGGGGTTCGCTGATACTTCAGTCTTAAAATATACATCTCTCAAAATTTAGATATTTCTCTTAATACATACATAAAACTTACATAGGGAAGAGCTTTTTTTGAAGTGTAACTTTTCACCGAATGTAAAGAGGATGTGCTGAATAAGTCTAAGAAAATAGTAATCTGAGTTTAGCAATTATTTAAATATTTACGGTTTTAATACAGAAAATCTCTTTTATTCATATATTAGTTAATTAACTTAGAAATAGTACCCACATAAATTCTGAAATACTAAATATTAACCAGTTGTACGAAAGCCTCATTCTGTCAAAAGAAGAAGGATTGGTTTTATACATTTTACAATCCAAAATTAAACACAGAGAACTTCATAAATATTTCACATATCGTGATATTGAACGATGTATTCTAGAAAGTTCTAAAATTGAAGCTGGTTCTACACCACAAACAGAAAAAATAGTTAAGAATTTATTACACTTTTACATTGAGCGACCACCTAATGAAGAACTAAAGTTTGCTTTGACAGATTATGGGAAAAAATTTATAGAATTAATTGATAAAAAACTTCATAGTCCACTCAAACATTTTCCGTTAAAGAAAACATTTCAGAAGTATACAGAATTTAAATCCCAAGAAATCGATAACATTAAGGACTTTGAGTTATGGTACGAACTACAATTCCACAACAATAGTAAGCAAACCATTATTGACCATCTTGAAGCCCTAAAGGATGTTGTTAATTCTTCCATTAGTCAACTAAATGATTTACTAAAAAAAGAATCTGAGGATCTTTTATCTGTTACCAGAGAATTTACAATAATCTTTGACGAAATTGGACAAAAGTCTGAAGAGATAAAATACACCCTACGTTTAGGAAATGCTTTAAATATTGAAATTGAAAGCGTTGTTGATTTTTTCTATAAAAAAATAGACAAATTTAAGCATCCTGAAAATGATTTGGAACTTGAAAAATTTGAAAAACTTAATAACGAATACAATAAAGCTTTATACATAAAAACAGAGGTCATCGATTTTTTTAATGAAGTGGATTATCGATTAAAGCAATTAATGCAAAAATCACTGTATGCAAATGGTCAATTGACAAACCTTCAAAACAGTTTTAAAAACCAATCAAGGATTAGGATAAACTTAAAAAAATTATTGAAGTTCACATTGGAACACGCATCATATTCCAACAAGCATATTATCAACTTACCTGAATCCTTTCCAATTAAAGCAATTCCTATTGAGCGGTTTAAATTTATAGAAGTTCCTTATTATCACACCTACGGAATCCAAAAAAATAAAATTGCACCGGCTCATTACAATAATGAGTACGCAAAGTCAGAGCGGGAAAAAGTAGAAAGAGATCTTTTTAGACAAGAAAGTGTTGCAAAATTACTTAAGGAATATAAAACCATCCTTGAACAAGAGAAAGAGCTAGATTTTTCAGAACATTTCTATAAAATTCTAGAACGCGAAAATGATAGTGAAATAGCATTGAGTGTTGGTTTTGACCTTTTTCAATTTGCAAACAGCAATCCAAGATATCAAATAGAAATTACAAGGGATTTGCCAGAAAAATATCCTCAACAAAATATATTAGTATGGAATATGAAAATACACCAAGTAATGTAGAGTATTCTTTCAAGTTCCTGGAAAATAAGGATCTGAAAGAAAAATTTGCAGACCTTAATATCCAACTGTTAAGTGGCAGACATATACAGAAAGACTCAAACTATTATCTTTATCAATTGCTGAAAAAGTACTTTAAAGAATTGAAGTATTATTATGAAAATTTCTATGGCTTAGAGTTAGAAAGAGATTTCAAAGACGACATCACTTTTTATTATCTTGATTTTATAGAACAGTCAAGAGGTGTGTTGAGCTCGTCGAGAAGGCACAAAGAGTTGTCAAGTTTGCAAACCGTTACCGGAATAATGCTTCTTAATATGTACTACGATAGATATTTTGAAAATATAAAGGAAATAACTTTTCAGGATATTAAAAAAGAAATTCTATCAGGTGAAAACAGTAATCAATTCAAAAAATTATGGTTTAAAGATATCAGGGATGAATATTCTCCTAAAGAATGGGTACGAGTGGTTACAAATATTAAGAATACCATTAAAGATTTTGAAAAATTGGGATGGATTGAATCAATGGCGAAGGATGATGGGGAAGACATACACTTCATACTTAAAGAATCCATTTACCGTTTTCAAAAATTATATGAAAAGGAAATAACCAGCATTGATGAATTCATAGAAAATTACTCATTACAAACAAATGATTAGATACCCTAGAATATACTCTTTTTCTACAGTTGGAATTGTGATGCACTTTAACCAAGATTACTTACTGCATCCCATCAGAACTGATTTTACGGGAAAAAATGGAATAGGTAAATCACTTATTGCCGACCTTTTTCAAATTCTCTTCATTTCCGATAAAAGTAAAATAGCATTCGGAACGGAAAGTTTTAAGAACAATACCCGATTGCTTCACACACTCCCTTATAAAACTTCTGATGCTTATGTTTTTATAAACATTGAGGTTGAGAAAGATAATTTCATCACTCTGGGTGTTAATATTCCCAATAAGAAAAGCAGACCGCTCAAGTCATTTTGGATTCTCAATAGAGCTCACGGGCCTAGTGATAATAATCGATTAAAGGATTTAGCAATCCCTAAGAATAACATTCCCTTTTTTAAAGATTTCATTTGTGATAATACCATACCTACAATTGAAAAGCTTGCCATAAATTTGAGGGATGAAAAACAATTGTATCTACGAAGTTTTTCGGATAAAAATCAGAAAAATGAACTTCACACTTTTCTGTTTGAAAATAAAATATTGCCAATAGACCTTTCTATTGAGTCAAATCTGGATGCTTTCGCAAAAGTAATTCAGTCATTCTCAAAGGCAAAGACTCTGGATACAGACAGTGATGATAGTCTGAAAAATTTTCTCTTCGAAGATAAAACGGCTACCCTTCTATCTGAATATGAAAAACATAAAACAGACCTCGAAAAATTAATTAATGACTATAAAGACCTTGAAGAATTAATTGCGGACATAGAAAACAAACAAGATCGACTTACAAACTTAAGTTCATTAAACCAACTATATCTCGATTCCTTCAAAAAGCACCTGTTGGTAGAATTTACAAATACTGAAGACACTATCTTAATTCAGAATAAGAAGTTAAAGAAAATCACCTCTCAACTATCTGAAGAAAATGAACAAATAGTGATCTTGAAAGCTCAAAACCCAAAAACCAAAGACTCTGCTAATAAAGCACAAAAAGAACTTGTAATCCTTGAAAAAACCATAAAGCAATTAAAAGAGTACAGCGGTATTCATAGCAGAATGGAAGATTTACAATTCCAAATAAATGAACTGAACAATCTTAAATTACCTACAATCGATAAAGAACCAATTGTTTCTATAGATAATATCGAAACGTATGGAATTGCCGAGCTTAAACGAAGAATAACTGATTTTACCGAAGTTTTTGAAAATTATGGTTCTCTCGAAAACATTGAGCAAAAAATTGAGCTTCAAAGTGAGACAATCGAAAATCGAAAGAGCATACTTAAGTCAGCAAGGACAGAAACTCTTGAATTGCTCAACTTGCTTTCAAAAAACAAAAAAGATTCGTTAATAGCCCAACTTTTAGCTCAACAGAAAACTTTGACCAAAAGTCAAGAAGAAATAATTTTAAAAATTTTTAAGGACATTCATTGGAAGAGACCGAAGGAAATAACGGGTGGTATTAGATATGTTGAGAATTTATCCTTTATGGATGAAAGGCACATTGAAAAAGATACTGAGAACAATGGTCATTGGTTTGATTTGGGTGGTGTAAAAGAGTTTGTATCATCGACTGACGAGAAACAATTGTTTAAAGACAAAGACAGGCTAGCCAAGGCACTATTAAACCAGACATCCAAACTGAATATTCAAATTACGGATATCGATAAAGAACTTTCACATATTAAGGCTTTTATTAGAGGGGAAAACTTTGAGCAAAAATCAATACAGATAGAACAGACATTAGATAAGCGACTGAATGATTTTTCAACGCTAAAAGAATTAAGGTTATCATTGGGATTGATTCAAAATATCGAGGTTAAAAAGCAGAGCTTAATTTCAAAAATTTCTAAAGAAAATAAATTATCTAATAATTTAGAGAAACAAATCAATATTCCAATTGAAAAAAACAACCTTTCCAAACAAATAGAGGAGCTCGAAAAAGAGTTAAAAAGGATTGATAAAAAGGAACGTGACTTAACCGCTAAATACAATGCTGATAAAAGTACATTGGAACAAAAGTTACGGTTTCTGCCTTCGCTTAAAAGCCAACCTTCCGACCTCGAAAAATCATTAAAAAGATTAGACGACGAAAGAAAAAAATATACTACCGATTTTTCCACCTACTTTCCAGGTATGAACATCAATGATATTGAAAAAGCGCAATTCAAAGGTGTTGAAAAAAACTCTGTGAATACAGAATTTCAATCCAATAAGATTAACTATATTGGTGATTACAAGGCCATTATAAGTTCGTTTATGCAATTAAAAAATGACCCCGAAATTAATGAACAAATCAATCAAGACACATTCAATTTTGAAGTACTTGAGCGTGTACTTTTAGGCCCAAAAATAAAATACTCGGCGAATATTTCTGAAGAACTCAAACAACTTAACAGCAGTAGATTTAGAATGTTTGGTGCTATCCACGAAACAATGCTCAATATCTTTAAGCAGACCAAAGGAAAATTTGACGAGTACCACGAAACAATTAAGGCTTTGAATAGATTTTTTAAAGGGAAGAAAATTAGTGGTAAATATTACTTTCAATTGGAATTCAATAAACCACCTGATTTCGACATCAATTGGATTATTGATTTACAGGCAACTTCACAGCAAGTACAAAAATCAGGGGAACTTCCGTTAGGAGAATCGGTAGAGAGCTTTGTTGAGAATTTTTTCATCAAAGTAACAGGATTCAATCAAAAAATAAGGTTTTCAAATCTGCTCGACCCTAAAACTTACTTTGAGTTAAGAACAAAGTTTACAGATGAATTCGACAATGAGAAATCTGGTGGAAGTACCGGTGAAAGCTATGCAGCCATTGTATTGCTTGGCATAGGTAGATTATCAGTGGTCTTAAATGCAGATTTGCCAGGACTTCGATTCCTTATTTTAGAAGAGGTTTCAAATTTAGACACATTAAACTTCAGCACCTTTCCAAATATTGCTGAAGAATTTGGCTATCAAATTCTTACAATGACACCGAGACCTTTTGGTTCAGATACAGAACAAGGTTGGTATTTGCATCATTTAATTGAAGGTGCGGGGGACAAAAACATCAACTATCCTGTTCCCAATAGTTATTTCAAGACTAATGAAGGAAGACAGGTTTTGGAAACCTACTTGAAAGCGCAATCAAACTAAAATGAACTGGACTGTCCTTAAATCCCTAAATCAACTTTATTTAGAGCGAAAGACCAAAATCAAGCCTTCACTGAAAGAAGATTCATCCTTTCGGTTATTGATATCAAATAAAGAAATTATAGAAATTGGCAATTACTATCTTCCCGGAATTCTTTTCGATTCATACTATACAAGGCATCATTTAAGACAGTATCCAGTCTATTTTAATTTTTTAGAAGTTAATAATCTTTTAAATAAACGATTTGAAGAAGAGGATATAAAAGTTCTTATGGAATTACAGTTGAAAAACCAGAATGAAACACTAATTCCAAACAGATCTCAATTAATGGAGGCACAAGAAACCGTCAGAGGATTCTCGACGATGTTCTTTAAAAACGACAAGTATTTAGACAAAAAGCCATCGTTAATTGAAGCTATTAATCAAATTCTTGATATTACTCTGATTGAAAACAAAGACCAACAATATCTATATAAACTGCAATGTAAAGATCCAGAACTGATAGTTCTATGTGAAAATCTGAATTTTTTAAGAAAAGATAAAATGCCTCGGGAGAATAATATTGAATTATGGTACGCTGGAGGTAGGAATGTGCCTAAATTGAAATATGCTGATAGAAGAGGTTTGTCTATATATTATTCAGCCGATTGGGATAAGGATGGTCTGGAAATTTTTGAATTAGCCAAAGAAATTATCCCAGAACTTCAACTTTTATTTCCAACAGCAAATTCAAAAAGTATTTTAGAAACCAGACATAAGAGCCATTGGAAATATCCTGAAGACCCAAAAAAATTATCTGGATTAAACCCTAAATTTTATCCATTAAAGTACCAAGATAAAATCCAGAATCTCATAGAGCAAAACCATTGGATTATTGAGGAATCCAATGATTTAAAGGAAATGCTCTATAACAATTAAATATTACTTTATATAGAATCAAACTAAAGTTACTATTCCACATACTTTTTCAAGAAGAAAAGGTTTATAAAAGTTGATTCCAACCTTTGAAGTAGTTGTTGTTACCCACCTCTCTTTCTTTACAAACCGTAAAATATAAATCCGGAATTTAGCACGAGAACTCTAGAGAAGTACTTATTAACTAGTTCTACAAGTTTCTTAATGTTTTCTTTTCTGTATCAGATAAACTTTGGTAATAGGTTATATAAATCTTCAAGTTTGAAGCTAATTCACGCGGATCCATTCCAGAATATTCCACTACGCGATAAACTTCAAATTCTTCGTCGTGTATTGTAAAATAGGAATCATTGAAATTTGATCTATAGATTGAATAATCCTCAATTATATCATATTCTTCTAAATATGGCGGTTCATCCTTCTGAACACTTTTCAATTCAAACTTGTTTACTGTTGCTGCAATAATAAAGATTTGCGAATAAAGATAAAAAAATTAAAATTGTACATTAATAATGGTGTGGGAGGCTTCTTGTAGGAATCGAACTAATGGTGATTGCTCAAATTGCCAAAAACTTCAATGAAGCTTCTAGTAGCACCACACAACTACTTCTGATGCTCTAGCAAATACGGGGAATTCCCAAAACAATTCTATAGTAGCTGCGGAATATGCTCTAGTTTTTCCTTCACTAGATCAGATTTTTGATCTAATTATTTTTTCTTTTTCGCAGTACGATCAGTTTCCTTTACTGTCGTCTTCGGATGCTTTTCAGCATAATCCTTTTTCACGTATTCACCGGTTTCTGCATCGCGGTAGCGGGTTATCTTCTTAGCCATTTTTGTATTTTAAGAGTTGTATAGTAAAAATAGTCTTTTATTACGAGTAAAAAGTTTTCACTTGTTTTATTTTCCTTTAACCCAATACACTGCTCAACTTAAACATCGGCAGGTACATTGCTATTAATATTACTCCAACCAATATTCCAACAAAGAGTATGATAAAAGGTTCCATTACAGTAGTGAGGACTTTGGACTGTTGTTGTACCTGAGAATTATACTGATGGTTCAACCGTTCAAAGATAAATTCATTTTGGTTAGTTTCTTCGGCGACTTTTACCAACGCCACCATTTTTTCATTAAAAAATTTGTGGTTGTTTAAACTACCGCTCAAGGATTCCCCTTTTAGAATATCTTCTTCGACAGCATGTAAGGCTTCCTGTAAGGGGTGAAAATTAATCATCTTCTTTACTAACTGTATACTGTGAAGCATGGGAACCTTGGCAGCAACCAAAAGCGATACTGCCTGTGTGAACTGTGATAAGTAAACCAATTTGAAAAACCCTCCTATAAAAGGAATCTTCAGTATGAATTGATCTTTAAATTTCCTGTACCAGTCTTTCTTATTTAAAACTAACTGAGATAAAAAAAATGCCAGCACCGCAAGAATTAAAATCCAGCCATGATTTTGAATGAAATCTGAAAATTGGATTATCATCCGAGTAATCCAAGGCAGTTCCACTTTTTGTTGTTCAAATATGTCATGGAACATGGGAACAACGAACTGAAGCATGAACAGAACAACTAGGAAAGCAGTACTCAAAATAATAATAGGGTAGGTGAGGGCACTGATAAGGTTCCTTCGCTGTTCGTTTTTTCTGGCAAAAAAATTACCCAATTGTTCAGTAACCTTGGATAGGGTACCTGTTTCTTCCCCTATTTTGATAGAATAAAACTCATATTCAGTAAAATCTTTATGGTTATATATGGCGCCGGAGAGACTGGTTCCCTGTATCAGGTCCTTGAGAATATTTCCTATTATTTCTTTATTTTTTTTCTTCTTTTGGGAATTGTACAGCAGTCCCAATGAATCTTTCAAGGAAACGCCGGCTTTTAGCAAAACACTTATTTCAGTATAAAAATCTTCTTTGACTTTATTGGAAAAACTCTTTCCGAAAGTAATTTCTTTTTTAAGGAAAGCAAAGGAATCTCCATTTTGTCTGGAGACCTTTTTTTGTTTTACCGTATTTTCCAGTTTAAACGCCATTAGTGGAAATAATCAGTTGCGTCAACTTCCTTGTAAATAAATAGCACCTGATTTTGAAAATCTTTTGAGCAGGTTATCTTTAGGGCATCAATATTACCCTCTATTACCTCGTTTCCTTTCAGAAAGAATTTGATCTCTGATGTTGAGATTTTAAACGTGTCCGTTCCTTTTACAATAAAAGGTGGGTGAAAGTTATAAGAAATGGAATCAATTGCAGAAAAGAGCGTTAATTCACCTTCCATCGCGTCATAATCCATTTTTCCATAACGGTTGAAGTTTATTTCAAGTGACTGTTCAAGTTTACTTACCTCCGTATTCCTTTCAAAATTTTTCTGAATATCGTAAATGTGGGTTTGAACAAGGCTAAGCACTGAAAATGCAAGACCCACTACAATACTTGTAAGGATCAGTACGATAATGATCTCCGTAAGGGTATATGCCTTTATTTTATTGTCGATTCGCACGTATTGTACTTGTTATGGTTTTTTCATCCCTTGTTGCTTCCACTTCCATGTATTCCATCCGGTTTTCCTTAAGTAGATCAATATGTATTTCCCATTGATTATAGTAAGTATGATAGGGTAAGGCTAATTTTTTATTTTTATATAGATACTGCAATTCTTTCAAGTAAACTTCTACATCCCGTGTATTGTTCTTCACCGAGTTATAAAACACGTTGTTCAGTATCATACTGGTGAGCATGAAAATAATTACAATCAAAACAGTGGCCACCAATGTTTCCATCAATGTTGAAGCTTTTATTTTTTTCAATATAACCATTTTAAAACATCTTTCTTGGCATCCTGTAGTATTAACCCCACATATTCAGTGGGAAAGTTTTCATTTGTTATAGTCGCATTGTAAAGATGGTTTTGATAGATAGATCCGAACTGATGGGCAACGAAATTAGAAGTGTAGACAGCTCCGTAAACTTCTCCTTTCAATTCGATGTTCCCATTACAGAATAGCTCCCCTCTTATGGTAGCGCCTTCTTCCAAAAGTACCTGTGGTTGGTAATTGTTGGGGTCATATTTTCCTAAATATGCAACGATCCCTTTAACGGTGGAATTCTTCTTCATTAAAATTTTGTCCCCTGCCACAAATTGAGAACCTTCTGAATGGTCTGAATCCTTTTCTGAATAAAGTATAATTGCTGAAGGATAATTCAGCACTGTATTTTCCCCCACAGTTATTTTATCTTTTGCAATGGTCTGAAAGGTTCCGGTAACATGATCCTGTATTTCTATTTCCGGGGCTATTAAGACTACATCCTGTAGCTTTGCTGTGGCGCTGACAGTTATTTTATTTTCCGATTGAATTAAAATATGACCTGTCATTTTTATGTGTTCAAGTATAATATCTTCCTTGGAGAAAACAACATTCAATGGCTCTAAAAATGAATTCTTGAACTGCTTTACTTTCGAGATATCGAGAAACTGCTTTTGATTGATCCCATCCACTTTTGTGCCCATCGTTTTTATGCCCGATAAAAGCTGATCCGGGATCTGTGGCATTGCGCCACTTGTTGCCACCGAGCCATAGATAAGTCGGTCGTTATAATAGCTGTTACCTGAAATATTCCCGGGACGGACACCCTGTCTCGGCAGAACAACATTTCCTTTTATCAAAGTCTCACCCACAAGGACCAAAGGTTTATTATTGTCTTCCACAAATAGTGCTATTTGATTGTCCGGTTGAGCAGACCCTATCAAAGCAGCTTTTTTAAAAGTATGTTTTTTTATTTTCGAAACGGAAATTATCTTTTCATGAACCCCCCAGAAATCCCTGTGAATTAAGACTGATCTGTAGCTTTGTGAAAGCTGTTCCAATTGTACACTGTCCTCTATTGGGATCCAATGGTTTAAAGAATGGTAAATCCCCTTGTCAGCTGATTCTATGGTTTCAAACAAAAAACCACTTTGGATTTTATAGTGTTTTTGGGTGTGGATAAATATCAAAAATCCTGTTAGCAACAACGCTATCATCACAACTATAAAAATAGTCAACTGTAACGCGCCCGCTTTTATTTTGCGATCCATGATCAAAGGGGGACTTTCTTACTCCTGTTCTTGTACCGGATCTGTATTTCCTCTGCACTCCCGTCCTGCAACGAAATCTCTTCTACAGTCTGCCCTAATTTCATTAAATACTGTTTATTGTTGATTGTGACAACAAATACACGCTCGTTTTTTGAATCGCTTTTTTTTACCATTCCCTGATAAGTAATAAGGGGCCATTCAATTTTTACTTTTTCAGCAGAAGATGTTTTTACTGATGTGGTGTTCTTTTTCTTTATTGTTCCCAAAAATGGGTCCCGTTGCACCGGATTTATACTGAAAGTGTCAACCGTTTGAGGATTATTAGGATTGAACTCCACAGTGAAATCGGAAATTTCCATATTCTGTTCCGTTGGATTTAAAGTCGAAAAAATCTTATACGCTATGAATCCCCAAATGCAGATTACCAGCACCAATAACAGATATGTTTTCTTTTTTGCCATTAAATCTTCATTCCACGATTACAAAACTGTAAGTTGTAAATTCCGTTTGATATTCCGAATTTACAGCCTTTACCCGCCATTCGTAATTTCCTGAATTCAAAGTGCCTGTGTAATTTTGTGAAGTGACCAAAGTATCTTCTACAATTTCCATTGCTTCTGAAAAAGACGGAGTGGCTATTTGCAATTTGTAGTTGTCTACTGCCGGTACTTCTTCCCAATAAAAATTGATCTCTGTCGTGTTAAAAATAACATCATCTGCTGGAGCAATAAGTTCAACCTGTTCTTCTGAGATGTCATCCACAAAAACAACTTCCTCACATGAACAAAGAAACGGAAATGCAAGAACTGCAAATATTTTTTTTATCATTTTTAAAATTTAAAATAATCTATTTCCTTTTTTGCTCTCTTGGCGGAAGGGTAAGTTTCCCCGGAACACGTTTCACTGATATCTATTATATCCGCTATGACAACTTGATGCCTTTCATTTTCCTTCCAACAGAATTTTTCCGTTTTGAAAGCAAAAACAACAGCTTCCGAAAAAGAAATGGTTTGGGTTGTTTTGCCATTTGTTCGAAGCTGCAATACATAAGCTTTGTTCCCTTCTTCTGCCAGATAAACATTATCTGCTTCCAATATGGCATTCATTTTTGATGTTGAAAAAACTAGAGATAGACCGGTAACAATCCTAGCCTCTTTTTTGTTTTCTAAATAGTTCTGAACATCTTCGTTTTCTTTATTGTTAAATTGTTTAACGAGTGCAACTTTATCGATAATATTGATATTTAAGAAATTTGGTTTACTTTCTAGAGAATCAATGTAATCTATATCCATTTCTTTCCCCTGGATAGATTTAGCTTCTGAAAAAGCTTTAAAACTTTTATTGGAAAAAGTATGTTGAGTGGTGGAAAGTTGGATAGGTTTTACTAAATGGGGAAGAGCTGCATTGTTATAATTTTTTTCTAGTACAAAATCCTTTGCATTCCCTATTCCCGCCAATGTAACCGCCTGCACTGTAATCTGTTTATTATGATTGCTTATTGAGGTGGTTCTACAACCAAAAAAAAGGATTAATGCAAGAAATATGGGAAATTTATGGATCATTAAATTTAATTTTTGTAAATATATTTAATTTCCTAATAAATACCCTTATACTGAAACATCTTTGGAAAATTGTTTGAATTTTATCCATAGTTCAAAATAACCTGTTGAAGGCGATTAATTTTTCTTTCAAGAAAATAAATTAAAGGTTTTAAATTTTTCTGAGTCGCATATTGTCCCTCAGAAAGATTTAACCTTTAAATCGCACCAGTTTGCCGTAGAAGATGGCTATATTCGATTGTCCAACTGGAACAGGAAAACGGTTTGGGAAATCATAATTTTCAGAAAGAGAAAAATTATCGAAGTAGCAAATAGTATTTACAGACAATGTGCTTTTGAAAAGTTTTGGTCATGGTGGTGGATGAAATTATAATTTTTACTTTATCTTCTTCTGGATGAGTTCAGATACTTTTTTTTGCAAATGTGTTTTTCCAGCTCCGGAACTTCCCAAGCTGATGCAATGCAAAGGGTTGTTGGTTTTTCTGCTCGTAAATATCAGGTACATTAAAATCCTATTGCTTACTTCGCCTATAACACCTGATTTCCCTATCAATTCATTTGTCTTGCCTAATAGGTCTTTAGACCTTAAAAAGGTTTCGGCTTTCTTGGTCTCGGTTGCTGTAAGTTCTTTTCCTGTTGATGCTACTTGTGATTGCTCCAATAAAATGAAGCGATAGTTTTCAAGTTCCCTGGTTAAATCCTGTATGGTTCTACGTGCGATGCTCGTACCTATTTCGAGGCGTTCCGCTATTTTACGCACCAGTTTTTCTACTTGGTTATCGTTGTACAGGTCTATTGAGTGCCTTAAAACATTATGTTCTTTGGGCTTTTGGATTGATAAAGTAATTCGTAAGGTTTCAAGCTTGGTGGTCTTGATGCCTCCCAAGATGTGGATTTCTAAATATTTGGTGCTGTACTCGTAGTTGTTCGGGTTGGATGTGTTGAACATTGTTAAAAAGTTTTATATCTGAATAATTATTCACAAAACTATACAATTATTCAGTTTCAAACAAGAACTATCCTATTTGTTTCTGATGTTTACTTCATCTATATTTGCATTATATCACTCATACGAACAGTAAAACTGAATAATAATGGACTTTGGCGATAGAATAACATTGGTACGCAAGCAAAAAAAACTTTCTCAAAGTGAGTTGGGTAAACTCGCTGATGTCTCTGGCGATATTGTCGGTAAGTATGAGCGTAACGAGATGAAGCCATCTATTGAGACTGCTCGTAGGTTGGCTAATGCGCTAAATGTTACTTTGGATTATTTGGTAGGCGATAGCAATACCGTTCTTTTGGATAAGGATATCACCAATCGTATTGAAGCTATTGTTGCTATGGATAATGAAGATAAAATCGCCCTCTTTAAAATCATCGATGCATACATACGGGATTTTAAAGCCAAAAAAGCCTACGCATAAAAAAACCACCTCTTTTTAAGGTGGCTTTACTTTTATAGAATGGTGTTTAGATTCTCTATTGCATCTCCATTAATTAAAACTTTATCAGGTTTCCAATAATCTACCACAAGCCTTATCAAAGATTCCTTATTAGCTTCACTATTATAATACTCATTTTCTTCAGGTAAAGTTATTACACAAAGATTCTTATTAAAAGGTTTATTACCATAAGCACCCAGGTTAAAACTTATTTCTGCTGATTTATTCTCATCAGCATCACCTGTCCAATAAGATACCCTTACTCCTAAATCCTCAAATTTTTTATCCCATTTTCTGTTTAAGGCGTTTTTAAAATATGCCTGCTCTAGATTAATTTTTTTTTCTAAAGCCTCTTCTTTACTTCTACCTTTCTCATACCATTGGCTAAACATTTTTTCATTATGATTCTTCAACAATAATAAAAATTCCAATATGTTTTTAGAGCATTCCTCTACAGATGTCTTTTTATTAGACTTCCAAATAGCACTTATTGAATTTATTCTTTTTTCCATAATTATTGACGTGGCGTATGTATTAGTTCGATTCCTTCTATATCATTCTTTTTAAATAAATTTTGAGTAGCTTCCATTACGCTTTTATTTTCAAAATGCCATTGCACTTTAGCACCATCCGCAGCTTTAAGCTGTCTATTCGCTTGGTCTAATAGACCATCTGCTCCTTTAAACCATTTTTGAAAATTACCATCTTTAGCAACAAAGTTCTCCATACCAGATTTAGCATCTAGCAAGACACCACTATCTGTTACTCCATCAAATTTCACACCATTTAATTTGAAGCTTTGACTTGCATCAACTCCTGTTACTTGTTTTTGGAAACTTGATGCAGCATCACTCATACTCTCTCCTGCATTAATCCATTTTCCTGATTTGATAACATCGCTTACTTTACCAATAGTTCTCAATTCGGACAACATAAAGAGTCCCAAGATTCTACTTCCCCAACCAAGTTTTTCTCCAGATATTAAATCAGACCCTGTAAACGTTTCTATAAAGCCTTTTGCATCTCCTACAACAGGAATAAAATCAGTACCAGTAGCCGCTCCTTTTTTAGAACCTTCTTTATATGCTGCTCTTTCAGAAGGCGTTAAGTTCTGTAAGTTAGGGTCTCTTGAATTTAAATCCCAAGAACTTTCCAGTCCTTCCAATTCAGGTGCGTGTATCGGTTGGTTTGAAGAAAATTGATATGGTGTCATCCATTCGTATTTTTCAGTTAATGGGTCTATCTGCCAGAACCTTCCAATTGCTGGGTCGCTCATACGGTATTTCCACTCATGAGTGTTCAGTCCTAAATCCTCTGTAAATTCTTGGTCTTGAAAAGTCTTTAAATTATTCTCAACACCATAACTATTACCATTATATCCACGATGTTCGAGCCCAAATGGATAGAAATTCCGCTCCTTTCTGATTTCAGAACTGTTCACCGAACCATTACCATTATCGTCAGCAAAAGTTATCCGTGTATTCCCTAAATGGTCTTTCAGATAGTACACATATTGATAGCCTCCGCCGGATTTCGGTTCAAAATATCCTTCTGTATGGGACACTTGTTTCAGTACATTGTTTTCATACACGTAATTACCTGCATAATCGGTCGTGGTGGTATTTCCGCCCTGTGTCTTTATCTTTTGCAGTTTCGTACCATCCGCAGAATATTTATAGTCCAGAACACCTGCATTGGCTCCCGTTACCGTTATCTTGGTCGGCATATTAAGATGGTTGTACAATACACTGGTTACCCCCTTATTAAGGTCGGATATCAAGTTGCCATTGATGTCGTAGGCATAATCATCGGCATCGTAAAGTTCGTTGTCACCGTCCTTGAAACCTTCATCCCCTGCCGCGTCTATGACAGTATCCAGTTTGTTGCTGTACGGCGTATAATCATACTGAAGGTCATCTATGATATCCGTTCCATTGAAGTTGGATTGAGCATCAAAAGTAGAGCCGATGCGCTGAAGGCCCAGAATGTTCCCGTTCTTGTCGTACTGCACGCTCCCCAAGCTGAAATCTTCATAATCGGGGCTCCCGATCGGTGAAGTGATAAGGTACGGCCCCTTGTAATCCGCCCCGGTGATGCGGTTCAGCGCATCGTAACTGTAAGCGTACTCTCTTGGCCTGTTATCATTTGCCGTCCTCCATTTTGTTTCACTGATGTTCCCATTGTACAAAGCAACGGTGTTAGCGTCAGGGGAATTGTAACTGATGCCAAAGCCGAACAGTGAACTGCCCAGGTTATCAACATTGTTGATCCCCTTCAACCACCCCCGGATGTTGTATGAATAATCCACTGTCTGAAGACCGGCTGAATTTACCAGCGGGCTGGCAACGGCCCCGCCCACTTTTTTGGTTTCCAACTGTCCGAGTTCATCGTAATCGTTGTTGGCGATAAGTTCATAGCTCCCCGCTCCGATTTTTTGCCTATGAACGAGCAGTCTCCCCATTGGGTCGTAAGAGAAAAGATCGGTCACGATTATTGCCGAAGCAGACCCTTTTTTGTGGGATGATTGTGTTTGTGTCACCTTTCCGCTGAAATCATATTTTGTCTTTGACCAATCCCTTAAATTGAAATATTCATTGAATGTGCCGGTATAGATGGGCCTTGCCCTGTCGTCATAGTAGGTTACGGAGGTGATCCAATCATCTGTGCCTAAAACGCGTACCATATTCGCCGTGGAAAGTCCTTTGGTCTGGTCAGTGATGGACTGGTTGAGGACAGGGTTTGCTGGTTCCAGATTTTGGGGATCATATCCGCTATAACTGTCATAGAAGTTTATCGTATGGATTTCAATGGTGTTCAGTACATTTGGGAACACATTGTATGAATAATAAAAATCAATGTTTCCCTTAGGCACAGAAGTGGTATTAAGGGATTCGTTCCATTGGTTCTGGCTATTAACAGTTTGCTGCATTTCCTCCCTTCCCATAATATAAAAGTCACCCCGTGGGACATAATGGTATTTTCCACTGTACACCACCCTGTCAAACACATCATATTTGGTGAACAGCCATTCGTTGTTCAGGCGCATTTTTGCATCCTGTGTCAGTACGGGACGGTCAAGTTTGTCATATACGATGAATTCCCATCCCTTGCCCGGTATTTTTTTCTCCACCATCCTGTTCCTGTAATCGTAATGGTATATGTAGCACAGCCCTTCCAGAACTTCTGTGGAAAGGGCAGGGGCAGGGGGAGTGGGCGAAGAAAGGAACATGTTCAGGTCCGTTACCTGTCCGCCGCCCTCTATCATGAGGCTGTTCTCCTGCACAGAAAACCTGTAACTGTAGCCCGGACCTTCAATAATCCCGATTTCCCTGTCCGCCAAACGGCGCTCTGTGTTCAATGGGATAACCAGGCCCTTCTTTAGTGCAAACGGTGTATTGAAAGAGGTGTTAATGTTGACGGTGACAAGGTCGTTCTCGTCCACGCTAATGTTCAAACCTCCCTGCCCATCATATTGATTGGGAACTTCAACGGTAAGGATCTCACTGTTGGGGTATTGGTCGAGCTGTCCTTCGTAATCCCTTGCAAAATTTTCATCGACATCCACAAACTGTGTCCAAGGATAATTTTGGGAATATGAAAGCCGTGTGGGGGAAAAAATCTGGTTAAGGCCCGAGATGGGACCGTTCCCTGTCACGACCACTGAGTTCTTTACCACCGAAAATATATAGGAATACCCGGTGCCGCCTATGCGGCCCAGTTCCGTATCCGCAAAACTGCCAAAGCTGTCAAGAGATGCAATGGGACCGTTCCTTAGCTCGAACGGGCTGTCGGCGGAGAAGTTTATGCTCAGGGTTATCCCGTCCACGCCCGTTGTGGTCGCAATGGCGAACCCTCCCTGTCCGTTATAACTGTTCTCGATGTCCGCATTGAGTATGTCCGTGTTTTCGTAATCCACCAGCTTCCTCTCGTACTCCTGTGCAAAGGCTTTGTCCACGTTCACCAACCTTGTCCATGGATAATTGGTCTGGAGCGTGCCCTTGACCTCCTTGGAGTTGACCATTGCATCTGCCGCTACCGGGGGGATAACGTAGGTTAAATTGCCAAAGTCATCATATACGTAATAGGTGTCATGTGGTTTATTCTGATTATAGGTGCGTTTCAACAGGACCCTTCCAAGTTTGTCCCTGAACTCTTCTGTGGTATGGTCCTTTAGGTACTGCTGTGACGGTTGCCAGTTTTCATCCTTGGTCACGGATTTGTACAGCTCGTTTTCCGCGTAATAACCTGTGCTGATCAGTTCCGTTATCTCGGTATCGGTACTGTTGGGGAAATAAACTTTAAAAAGCCTTACCTCACTCTTCCCGTTGGTGCCGTACCCGAACTTGATACTATGGTCAAGGTCGCTCAGCGGGTCCGCCTTCCAGTCTTCTCCCGGTGCTCCCTGTTCCAGAACCCGGTTCAATGGGGAGGCTTCAAAAACGGTCTCACTATAAGGGTTGGGAAAGGAGGTGTTGATGTCCTGAGGGTATTTGTTTGTATAAAAATCCTCCAAAAGCGGTATGACCGTTGAATTGTCCATATAGTTCAGGGATGTCTGCCACGGGTTCTGCTGCGTGTTGACATATGGGAGGTATTTTTTTGCCTCCCGCCCCATGTGGTCATAGACAAAGGGCGTGATAATGTCCTGCTTGTCGCCACCGCCCCGTTTCGATATGCTCTGCATTGGGCGTCCGAGACCGTCATAGTACATGATCTGTTCTATTTTTTGGTGGACAGGGACCGTATTGTTCTGTATTGCAGTGGTATCCACACCTTCAACGGTGTAGGTCACGGTATGGACGTAGTTCTCGCCAGTGCTTTGTGCAATGGCAATGAAAGGAATGGCAAGAAAAACCATCACGACGGACAGTGTTGCAAGTTTTTTCATGACGGTTAGTTTTGGTAGTTGTAATTATATTCCTTGACAATATTGCCCTCGTGGTCCCTGATGTATTTGAGGCGCTGAAGGTCGTCGTATTCATAGGAGACGGATCGGCAGTCAGGACCGACAATTTTTGTTAAAAGATTTGTGTCATTGTCATAATGGTAAACCGTGACCAGACTTTCCGGCCACTCCTCCTGTGCAAAACAAGGCGATTGTGAATCTGCCGCAACTGGGGAACCTGTATAATTTTCGATTTTTTTAGTTACTTGTCCCATGTTGTTGTATTGGACAAATACTTCTGGTCCCCCTATTTTTTTTATGCGAATTGGCCTTCCGTCGGAATAAGCCAAAAACTCATATTTGGTTTCCAATAAATCTTCACCTTTGGAGGATTGTATGTTGGCGGGAAAAACGTTTCCGTCCATTTGCGCAAAGGTGATTTTCTTTGAATTCAGTTGTTTTTCCTGTCCTTGACGTTCTTCAAATGACCTGCTAAGGAGTAGTTCGTTCAACCTGTTCTGATCTTCCAGAATATCTATTGCGGTTTGTTCGGCATTTGTGAAATTGATCGCCGTTTCAGATGCATTTGCCACATAAAAGTTTTTGGTTATCCGTTTTACATCCGTCTCACTTGTTGAGTTTTTTATGACCGTGGGTTGGGAAATGACGTCACCGTACTCGTATTCGGTTTTCGTCAAAAGTGGGGCAAAAGCATTTAGGTCACCCTCCTCATAAATTGAAGGTTCATCATTAAGGAATGTCCTTGTCTCCACTGAACTCAACATTACCCTTTTTATGGGAACCTCATATCTTCCCACTGCGTTACTGCTTAAAGGAATACTTGCACTGGGGCCACATATTTCCGAGTAGGTGTTGACTGAGCCGCCTATGGTATCCACAATTTGTTTTCTGTAAAAGTGTTGGATGATTTGTGCCACTCGGAGTGAATCCTTGTCCCTTTTTATTTTTGTTTCTTTTAGAAGTTTTCCTTTCATGAAATCGACCCAGGGTGCCGCAAAATGGGTTTTTTCGACTTTCGGGTTTCGGGGGACAGAGGATTCATGTATCATATTTACGATATAACCAACGTCCCCCTTATTGTATATCCGTTCAACCCCTCCGTTTTCAAAATTGTCCCCGCCGTAGCTGATAACCACATGTTCATATGTGGTCAGGATATTTTCATCATAGTTGACGGGCCAGATATCCAGACGGGTACCTGTTTTGGGTACGGGTGTACATCCGTACCATGCTTGAGATTCTGTGCATCCGCAGATCCCGTCAGTTTGTCCGTTGCACGTATAGTCACACGCCAGCCTTTTAACGTATAGAGCAGGTTCTGTTATGAAACTTGGCTCTTCGAAATAATCGACCATTTCCAAAGTAGCGTCCCCAATATTTTCCTTGGGCATATAATAATATCTCTTAATGACCGGATTGGTGTCGGTAGTTGAAACATAGTCACTGACCCTTTTTACCCTTATCCCGATACCCGGAGTCAGCACATCCCCCACCTCCATATCAAACCAAATATTACCTTCAAAGGGGGTGCTGTGAACATTGGTGGGCACGTAGAAAAATATATTATATTGATCTCCAGTCTGCACAGAAAATTCTACGGAACCCGTTAGATGGAGTTTCCCGTCAGCTCCAGCTACCATATCATTCTGGGTAAAGTTTGCTATAATTTTTGTCTCTTCTTCTATTCCTGTATCTGCATTAACAAGTTTAAGATAGATTTTATCATCATGGGCTAACTGCGAACTTGCGGCAATATCATAATGAACTGTAAAATCCTGAGAAATCACGCTGGAATTCAGGCCGCCAATCGGGAAACTGGCAGAAAGGCTTGAGGTAGGAATCCTATTTGAAATATTCCTGTAAATTTCACGGTTGTACCGTTGATATTCCTTTTTCTTATACTGCAGTTGTTCATATTCAAACAAAGTGTGGCCGCCCGTGGGGTACTCCACTTTTTTGAGGGCTCCTTTGGAAATATGGGCTACAGAGGTTTCCCTATTGGCTTTCCCGTAAATTGAGACCCTGAAGTTGTCATTTTCGGGCAAAAAACCGTCTGGATTGCTTTTTCCATTGTAATAACCAAAGAGATCCTGTGAATAGGAGAATCTTTTCGGAAGCCCTAGAGGGTCATCATAATGAAAATTATACTCTTCAAAATTTTGTGAACCCTGTGATGTCTGAGGCATAAAATCCTTGTTGAACTGCAGTTTGGTCAAAAAGAAACGGTCGACTGTTGAATCTCCGTTGTCATCAAATAAGTAAGTAAAGTCAATTTGTCTAAGTACACTTAGGCCTTTTTTAACAGTTATTCCCTGAAGTACCCGTTTGAAATTTCTGCCTCCCGGTATTGTGCTGTTGGAGTTAAATGTGATTTCAATATTGTGGTTATTTGAAAATATCCTCTTAAGGAACTGTCCGTTAAAAATCCTGTTTTTGTTTATATCGGGATTACTGTATGTGGAAACAACACCAATAGGAAAAGCTTTAACATCCATGATGGGGTGCAACTGCTCGTTGTAAACCTGTGCATATTGAGAAAAGGAAAGATCCAATTCATAGTATTGTGAGTCGTATTGGAACATGATGATCCCAAAAACAGGATGTTCGATCCTATGAAGAAAAAAACCTGTAGGAGCAAGGGGTGAGGTGACCTGGTGGTGGGCGTACTCCATCTGTGAGCTTTCCACTGCAGCACCTCCAAAAAAATATTCCACTCCTTCCGGAGTTGTGATCTTGATTTCTTTGTTCTGGTAAAAATTTTCTTTATTAGATACACCGGGCCCCGTTATTTCAATTTTCAGGTCCTGTTCCGGGTTTAAAGAAACCGGCAGGAAATTTTTGTCAAAAAAGAAACTGCCTGAATGGCCGGGAAATGAATATGCAAAAATATCCGGTTGGGTATCCCATGCACCTGTGGCACTGTTGTAGTAAGAATAAAGTTCTGAAGCATCAATGTTTTCCTCAGAGACCTGTTGGTTAATCATCTGCTGTTCATATTGGTCTAGAAGATTCTCTACCTGCGCCACCGGAACCCGTTCCGATTGCTCGTCGGGCTGGTGGTAAACAGTTCGGTTTATTACCCCGCCAGCAGCAACCGACCAGTTGACGCCCGTCCATGTATTGGGATCGTTTACCTTCACACCGCTCCCGCTGTAGCTGAGGCTGATGGGCAGATCAAGAAGTCCAGCTTTATAGCTATATAAGGGGATCGAAACCATTGCCCTGCCCGAGGACTCGTTGATCTCCTGTCCGCCATATTTGGTAAACTGTGAAGCTTGGGGAGAAGGCACGGTAATAACAGTGGGGTTGTCTTCTGGTTCTTCTTGCTGGGAGAAAGATAAAAACGGCAAGAGTGTAAGAACCAAAAAGCTTATAACTTTTTTCATAAAAATTCGTTAAATTTTAGCAATAATAGCAATTTCAAAATAAAATGAAGTTTTATCTCTTTAAAAAATGGTTTTTTAACATTTGATGGTGCAGAAAAGTCTTTGAAGTTGAAATGGCAAAATTTGTTGTTACAGAATATTCCGAGCACCAAGAAAAAATTTATATTTGAAAAAAAATTATTATGAAACTCCCATCTTTCAACCTTCAAGAAGTACTAATAGTATTGGCCATAATAGGGATTCTTCTTTTGCTGGCATTGCCCAACTTGATGCCATTAATAAGTAAGGCAAAAAGTGTGGAAGCACAGACCCAGCTGAAACACCTCTACAACTCCCAAACGACCTATCGATACATGTATTCAAAATACACTTATGACCTTGGCGAACTGGATTTCGAAGCGCCCAAAACCGTAAAGGAAAACGGCACCTCGAATTATTCATATGAAATTACAAGTGCGGATAACAGTAGTTTCAAAGCAAGGGCCACTGCCGTAACGGATTTTGACGGTGACGGTATTTTTAATGTTTGGGAAGTGGACGAAAACGGAAACCCGAAGCAAATAGTAAAAGATTAATTTTGATCTGGGCAATAAAGATTCTCTTGATTGCAGCTTTTTTTTTGATCCTCGTTCAGGATTTCCGTGAAAGAAAAGTGTACTGGTTCTTGTTCCCAATTATAGGATTCCTTTGTGGGTTTCTGTATTTCGAGAACACGCTCCCGGAGCTGTTCTTGGTTTCTTCCTTTTTAAACTTGATTTTCGTTGGCCTGATCGTGCTTCTTACTTTTCTTTATGTAAAAATAAGACTGAAAAAAGAATTCATTCATAGTATTGGATCCGGGGACGTATTGTTTTTCTTTGCGGTATGTTTTTCTTTTTCAACTATTTCATTCTTGATCATTTTTGTTTGTTCACTGATTTTTTCCATAATATTACACCTGTTTTTGAACTTAAAAAGAAAAGAGCCGAACGTTCCCTTGGCAGGTTACATGAGCCTGTTTTTTGCAATCACATATCTTGCTTTCTGGCTTGAGTTAATAGAATTTTTATATGTCGTCTGATCTAAAACCGGAAACCGATCTTAATATACACTCTTCACTGCTGCAACTTATAAGCAGTGATCAGGCTTACCATTATGGGATTGTTCCTATTGAACTTAAGGATCATGTACTCTATTTAAAAACCAATAACCCGTCAGAAGAACTGCGCCTGGAACTGAACATTATTTTGGGGAGGACAATTGAACTCATTCCGGAAACCCTTGAAAAAATCCAAAAATATCTATCCACCAACTACCGGAAGAGCAGAGAGAGTGTAAATGAGGATTTTCACTATACATTGGATTTCTTGGAAAAGCTCCTTCTCACGGCAAAAGATATTGGCAGTAGTGATATACATTTCGAGCCCTATGAGGAAAAGTGCAGGGTCAGGTTCCGTTTGGACGGAAAACTGAAAGAATATTATATTGTTCCGCTGGATGAATATCCGATAATTGTCAATAAAATAAAAATAAGGGCAGGTCTGGATATTTCGGAGAAAAGATTGCCCCAGGATGGTAGGATCACTGTTAAGTCACTTCAGGATGAATTCGACATCCGTGTTTCCACGCTGCCAACATTGCACGGGGAAAAAATTGTACTGCGTATCCTCAGTAAAGATGCCAATCATATTGAACTGGATGATCTCGGTTTTTCCACAAAGGAACTGGAGGTTTATAAAGAAGGCATTAAAAATCCGAACGGGATTATTCTTATTTCAGGGCCTACAGGTTCGGGGAAGACAACAACACTTTATGCTACTTTGAAGCTGTTGAATGACGATAAAACAAATATTCTTACAATTGAAGATCCAATTGAATATACTTTGGAAGGGATAAACCAGGTTCAGCTCAGGGAAAATATAGGAATGGATTTTCCCAATGCACTACGTACCTTTTTAAGACAGGATCCAGATATTATTATGGTGGGGGAAATAAGGGATGTGACCACTGCCAACATGGCGATAAGGGCAGCTTTAACGGGGCATCTGGTATTATCCACCATTCATACTAATTCAGCCTGGGCCACTATATCCCGTTTGATTGATATGGGCATCGCCCCTTTTCTTATAGCGAGCACACTGAACGTAAGTATTGCCCAACGGCTTGTAAGGAAATTATGTCCACGCTGTAAACAAAAGGAAAGTGTGACCAAAGAGGTTTTTCCCAACAGTTTTAAAATTCCGAATGATTTTTCCGAACATTTTATAGCTATTGGTTGCAATCACTGCCATCATACCGGATACCTCGGCAGAAAAGCCATTTATGAAATTGTTCCTATAACGAAGGAACTGCTTCCATATATAAAAAACAATGATCTGGAAATAGATGGTTACCTTGCCGAACATAAAATTGCCACTTTAAAGACGAATGCCATGGAAATGGTAATAAAAGGTACAACCTCAATAGAAGAAGTTTACCCGCTGCTAACCGATTAATCAATAGAATGGATGTTACCGAATAAAAGAATCAAATATATTTTTTACTGCCTGTGCTTCCTGCTTTCTTCAATGGGGTTTTCGCAGGATCAAGATTTTCAACGAATACAATCGATCAGGAACCAGCTTATTGCGCTCTCTGTGGAGAACCCGGGACTGACCGAAAACGTCAAGACGGATATTAGCGTTAACAATATCTCCCTTGCCAATTTTCTGTTGGCTATTTCCGATGTACATAATATCAATATCAATGTTTCCCCTGAACTTAACCAGATCACCATAGCGAACAACTTTTCCAATGTTACCGTGGCCGACCTTCTGGTTTTTCTAAGTAAGGAATATGGGCTGGAAATTGACTTCACGGGAAATATTTTATCGGTCAAAAAGTATCAGGCACCGCCGGAATTACCAGCTGAAAAGATAATCCCTATTGTTTACTTTCCACAGTCGGACAAAATTTCCATAGATGCAAAAGGGGACAGGCTCTATGATGTTTTTAAAAAAATAATAGATGAGACGGGAAAAAACCTGGTTTTTTCCCCGGGTCTGGAAAATAAGCTTTTAACCGCTTATATCAGGGAGACGGATTTTGATGCAGCAATGGATAAACTCGCTTTTTCCAATAACCTTTATGTGGTAAAGACAAAGGATAATTTTTATCTTTTTGAAAGTGCTGCGATCCCAGGAATAGCTGATCAAAATGGTCAACAGGGACAACGCCCGCAACGGAGAAGAAGTTCTGATTTCCATTTTGAAATTTTGGATGTTGAAAGGAAATTGTTGGAAGTCGATTTTGTCAATACACCCATAGCGGATATTGTCCATGACATTGGTAATGAACTCGATATCGATATATTTACCGCAACACCGTTGGACAATGCAGGAACAGTTACTTTTAATGCTACCGCTATTACCTTTGATGAGCTGCTGAGGGTCCTTTTTGAATCCCAATCAACTGCTGTTGGAACCAATACACCTACAGTGCAAGGTGTGGGAACAGGTGCAGCCACCACGGGAAGCGGATTTACTTTTAAAAAAGAAGATAACATTTACTTTTTTGGAACAAAAGATCAGCTAAGTGTAAGAAAAGTCGAAATAGTACATCTTCAGCACCGTTCTGTTGAACTTCTCACTGCTCCATCTGGAGGCGGTCAAATGGCAAATAGAAATATCAACGGCAATTTCACTAGCGCAAATTATCCTTATAACAATACCAATCAGTTTGACAGTTTCAGCTACCCCAATAGACAAGAAGTGAACACAAACCAGAACGGGAGCTTTAATAATTTCAACAACAAAGCGGAGGCCCTTTTGAGTATTTTGCCGGATGAAATAAAACAAAATCTGGACATCAAAGTCGATTATGAACTGAACAGCTTTTATGTAAATGGGTCAAGCGAAAAAATAGAACGTTTCAAAGAATTCATTTCCCGTATTGACAAACCGGTCCCGGTTATACTTATAGAGGTCATGTTCATCGAAATCAGTAAAGGTGCAACCGTGGAGACAGGCGTAACATGGGGGATAGGGGATGCGCCTGCTGAAACCAAGGGAAATCTTTTCCCTACCACGGAAATGACATTAAGCGCTACTACGATCAATAAGATTTTGGGAAATTTCAATGGATTCGGTTCTTTTACTATTGGTAAGGTGGTGCCCAATTTTTTTGCCACCATTAAAGCAATGGAAAGCAACGGGAATTTAAAAATCAAATCCACTCCCAAACTTTCCACTTTAAATGGTCATCAGGCTACCTTTTCAAATGGACAGACATCTTACTATGCAGTAACGCAAAGGAACATTTACGGCACGGATAATCCCCAGACTTCCGAGATCACCAATTATGTTCCCATTGAAGCCCAATTGGGACTAACGATTAAACCGATTGTTTCGGGTGACGGACAAGTTACATTGGATATTTTTGTTATCCAGTCGGCTTTTGGCACACGGATAGCACCTGATGCCCCGCCGGATATCAACTCAAGGGAATTCAATTCCATTATACGGGTAGCAGATCAGGACATCGTGGTTTTGGGAGGTCTGGAAGAACAGGTGAAGGATGACAGCGGTACGGGAGTTCCATTACTTGCAAGGATCCCGATAATCAAATGGTTGTTCAGCAGCCGCAAAAGAGAGGATTCAAAGTCAAAACTAACGGTATTGATCAAACCTACCATAATTTATTGATGTTTCAGGGCCTGGAAACATATCTCCTTTTCGGCAACCATTTTTGTGGAGTGGAGCATTCTTCCAAAGAAGGAAAGGATACCATCAATGTCACCGTTCTTAAGAAGAAGAAAAACGAGTTACAGATGGAATCTAGTTGTCAGGTAAATTCGGTAACAGGTTTATCTTCTGAAATAGGTAAAAATAAACCTGTTTTTGTTGTTATCAATACCGATAATGTACTTTTAAAAAAAATTGAAAACCAACAATTAGAGCCAGTAAAGCTGGTCAATCTGGCTTTCCCCAATATTCGGACAGAAGAGTTTTATTACGAAATTCTTTCAAATGGAAAAAACCATTTTATTTCGATCTGTAGGAAAGATTATGTGAACAACCTTATTACTGAATACATTTCCAATAAAATAGCCGTTACGGGTTTTTCACTGGGTGCTTCCATTGTTTCTTCCATATCTGAATTTTTTAAGGCTCCTGTAGTATTCACTTCCTCTCTTGAACTTGAATTTGACAATGGGGAATTAAATAAGATCAATAAAATTGCTGAACCTCCTTTAGAACATTATGAGATTAATGGGCTAAAAATGGAGAGCAAAGATACTTTATCGTTTGCAGGGGCAATTAATATGGTTTTAAAAAACCATACAGCTATTTCCAACTTTGATGGGAAATCGAACACGCTCAAGGATCAATTTAAACAGCTGAGGTTTTTCGATGTTTTTTTAAAATTCGGAATTGCATTTTTACTGGTGCTCTTACTGATCAATTTCTTTTTCTTTAACCATTACTATAATTCCGTTCAATCATTACAACAGGTTTCTCAGGTAAATCTACAGTCAAAAAACAAGATCATTGAGCTGAGGGAGAAAGTTGACACAAAGCAGGAAATAGTGGAAAACATGATGGCAAACATTACCTCCCGAAGTTCATTTTATGTTAATGAAATAATTCAGAGCCTTCCTTCTTCCATTTTACTAAATTCTTTAAATTTTCAGCCTTTGCTCAAGAACATAAAGAAAGGGCAACTAATAGAAATTGACACAGATGTTATAGAAATTTCCGGAGATTCAAGAGAAAGTGATGTTTTCTCTGAATGGATCTATGAACTGGAAAGTTTAACATGGGTAAAAAAAGTGGAGGTCATGGAATATTCGGATGCAGCAGATTTATCTAGTTTCAAAGTACAAATAACTTTTTCTGAAAATGAAAAGTAAACAGAAAAATATATTATTGATCATTGGCTTCTTTACAGCACTTATATTAAGTTATAAACTGGCTTTCTCGAAGACTTTTCTGCTAAAAAATGAGTTCAATCAGCTTAAAAAAGAAGAAGCTATTTTAGAAAATATTCCCAAACAGCTTTCTGTTTTGAAACAGAAGGAAACATATTATGATTCCATTCTAACAAGATATCAGCTTACCGAAAGTTCAGTTCAAAATAACCTGTTGAAAACCATTAATTCTTTCTCTCAAGAAAATGATTTAAAGGTTGTGGATTTTTCGGAACCACATATTGTCTCTCAGAAGGATTTAACCATTAAAACATATCAGTTTTCGGTAGAAGGTGATTATAATTCAATTGTCCATCTCGTTTACCAACTGGAACAGGAAACACGGTTTGGGGAAATAATCAATTTTCATTTTCAGAAACGGAAAAATTACCGAAGAGGTAAGTATTATTTACAGGCACATGTACTGTTGAGGAGTTTTAGTCAAGCTGATGAATAAATCTTTTCTACCTTATCTCTTTCAGGTATCAATTCCGATACTTTACTTTGTAAATGTATTTTCCCAGCTCCGGAACTTCCTAAGCTGATGCCGTATTTGAATTGTTCGTCTTCTTGCTCGTGAACATAAGAAACATTGTTTGCATGTTGATTTCTTCAAATTATACCGGACTTTCCAATTAGTCCGTTTGTCCTTTTAAGCAGGCTCTGCCCCGAGCCTGTCGAAGGGTTGGATTTTAAATATTGACAGCTTCCCTTTCTTCCGTGGCGTTCAGTTCCTTGTGGTAAGGTTGGTTTTCCTTTTCATATTTTTTATGAGCAAAAACCTGTAATTCTCCAGTTCTTTGGTCAAATCCTGTAATGTTCTGCGGGCTACACTTGTTCCCATTTCCAACTGCTCTGCAATCCTTCGGGTAAACTTCTCCACTTAGTAATCGTTGTACAAGTCATTGTTGTGGCGCAGATGTTATATTCTTTTGGTTTTTGTATACTTATTGTTACCCTAAGCTCTCCTATATACTCATCTTATCCCGCCCAATATGGATTTCTGGAAGCTTTGTAATGAAGAGGTAACAAAAAGATTTATCTGCTATGTTATAATATACAAAACATTCTTTTACTGTGCTTTAATGACAACTAATTGTTATCTAATGGAGAGCTGCCACAGGAATAGAGTTAGAGGATAAAGCCACCATCGAGCAGTTACAGCTCCTCTAGAAATTCGAAGAGGATGAGGTCCATAATCTTCAAGATGATCGATTTGTTAGTTCCCCAGGAAGTTCCAGGGCTTCTTCAGCAATAATTAAGCCTTCTCGTGACAATATTTTATAGTTGACACATCTGCTATAATTCCCCTGATAAAGTGGTTGCATTGTATTCTTCCAAAAATTTATATTCTCTGTCATTTAAAGATTTTCCATACTTCATAATTGATGTAGTTAAATGACAATTATTGCCATTGAATTTTAATTTATCTGGAATTTTATAGCTGAAGTTCGATGTGGATAAATTTTTGACCGTTGAATCTTCGCCAAAAATGATAACTGGTTCATCCGCGATAAAATCAACTCCAATAGCTTGATTAAAATATTGACTGATTTCAGGATTATTTTCGATCATTTTTATATCCGAAGCCATATTTGGATAATAATGCTGATATTGAGTGATGTAAAAATACAAGCTATCTGTTTTTCTAACAACATAAAGATGATATGGCGAGGGACATAATGTTTTTATGATACCTTTTTCTCTTATATTTATTTCTTTCCGAGGATTATTTTTTATATAATCTTCGACAGCATTTATGAAGTTATCATTTGAATGCTTACAAGAACATATTATAGTTAGTAAAAATAAAAGAAATAATTTTTTCAAAACGTTTTAAATTTTAAGTTCTTCCTAAACTCAAATCTCTGAGGGTTCCAGGAGGACATAGTTGACAATTTTGGATGATATACCTGATATGGAAAGTTACCGTAATTTTTTTGATATTGCCAAGCTGTACCTCTATCTCCTTGATCAGAAAGACTCTCATTCCGGTCTTGAATATTCAAATCAGTTCCATGGGAATGCATTATGCCTTTATAAATGGCACTTCTGTCCTGAAGTTTCGGCGCATATTCCATTCCATTTGAATCGTTTACACCAGTGGTACTTCCATCTAACCCATACGTAGCAATTTGATAACCGTCTTTACCCGCAGTTGTTTCAAATTTCACAATGCTCCATTCAACATTGCTATTATCTGCTAAAAATTTAAACGTATTAAATGCTTCTGTTTTGTTTGAACCATCAGTTACTCCAATAAACATATCTCGATCAAATTCTTGATCACCTCCAGCGCCGTGAGTAATGTTTACGGAATTGTGTGCTAAATCACTCGCTAAACTTGAACCATTTTCATTCACTTTTGTAGTCACCGAACCTTTTTCGAAATCTATTTTTTGATTTCGATCTGTTGCATATATTTTGTCTACTTCGTTGCCTTCAGAATCGTAATATTTCCTGTCGTCCAAATGCCTTACCTTTCCGTCCGGATCGACTCCGTAAGTTGCATCAGCTCCGCTTGGGTCCGACCAAATAACCGGATTGTTATCAAAACTATTATACGGTGAAAACTGATGATGTGTTACTGGGTCAATTCCAGTAAACCTGCCCAGAGCTGAATCATAATTTCTAAAGTCCATTTCGTATAAGTTTAATCCTAGACTTTCTTCGTACTCGACTCCTTGAAATTTAAATTTACTCGCAACACTGTTACTATTGGAAATGACATTGTTGTACCCTTTATGTTCAAGACCAAAAGGGTAGTAGTTGTTTTCCTCCAATATTTCCAGTTCCCCACTTTCGATCACCAAGTTGTCCAGAAAAAATTGGGTTTGCACGTTACTTGCTGTGGCGATGTCGAACTTTACCAAAACATTTTCCACGTCATGGACAAATGTATGGCTGTAATCGAATTCACCGTTATTGGCTATTCCCAAACTGTACCATCCCAAGCTCGCATTGTTCGCATCTCTTTCGTTGACGAGAACCCTAATTGGAAGGGTCGTGGTGAAAACATCCATCAGCCCTTTTATGTCAATGCTCTCACCGGAAGAGAAATGCTCGTTGAAATTTTTTGTCACACCGGAGTACTGGTTTTGAACTGTGACCTTTAAACGACCGTTTTCAGCAGTTCCTTGCCAACCATCGGTGCCTTGTTCAAAATTGTGAAAAGCCATACTCTTGTAATCTCCATCTGCATCCAAATATGATAACCGTATGTTCCCAAGGTGGTCCTTGTACTGGTAAACATAGTTGTAACCGCCCTGTCCGTCAGGTTCGGTGTAACCTTCGGGATGGCTGAATAACTTTAGATCTCCATTTTCATAAATGAAACCGCCTGCGTATTCTACAGTTTTTATAATGTTGCTTCCCATGCTTACCTCCTTTTTCAGCTTGGTTCCGACAGCATCATAGAAATATTCAATCTTCCCGTCTGGCATATTTGACCCGCTCACTAAAATCAAATTTGGTAAATTCAGGTGGTTGTATGAAATATTGGTTATTCCCTTATTCAGGTCGCTAGTCAAGTTGCCATTAATATCATAAGCATAATCTGGTGTGCTGTTCATGCCGTCCTTAAACCCTTCTCCCTCACCTGTATCAGCCACTGCTTTTAATTTGTTACTGTTTCCCACGTAAGAATATTGCAAGACATCTATGTAATCTATTCCAAAGGTGCCATAATCTGTTTCGAAAAAACCTTTTCTTTTAAGGGAAAGGATATTGCCATTCCTATCATAGGTTACATTGCTCAAACTATAATCTTCTGCGTGCACAAGTTCATTGGGATCGGTGATCTGATAACCCATAAATTGAGCATCTATGATACGGTTAAGGTTGTCGTACTGATACTTGTAGCTCCGGGGACCAGACAATCCCGCATCATTAATTGTTCTCCACCTGGTCTCGCTTATGTTCCCATTGTACAGAGCTTGCGTCCCGGCCAATTGCGGTTCATTGTAATTTATCCTGAACCCGAACAGGTCATTGCCCATTGTATTAAAGTCGTTGATTTCCTGCAACCAACCACGAATATTGTAGGAGTAATCGATTGTTTGTAGTCCAATTGAATTTTCCGGTGTCGATGCAACCGCACCGCCGACTTTTTTGCTTTTCAATTGCCCCAGTTCGTCATATTCATTGTTGACAATTAGCTCCCATGTCCCACTGGAGCCTATTTTCTGTTTTTGGGTAAGAAGCCTGTTCATATGGTCGTAAGTGAAAGCGTCGATGATCATCAGGTTGTTGCCGTTTCTGACATGGTTTGTCTGCGTTTTTAAAACCTTTCCGCTGAAATCAAGATTCAGCCTCGATACATCCTTTGTTCCCAAATAGCTGTTCTTGCTTATGTTCTGTATCATCCTTGCCTTCTTGTCATAATAGGTGACACTCGTGATCCAATGGTTCGTCCCCAAAACCTTTACCTTGTTCCATGTGGGGAGGGATTTTGTGTTGGAGGTAATGGGTTGTGTAAATACCGTGCTGCCTGGAGAAACAATCAAAGAGGTATCGGTCAAACCTTGGTAGTCGTCATAAAAATTGATCGTGAACAGTTCCACTTTTGTGGCGTCATTGGGATAGGCACCGTTGGTATAGATAATGTTCAGGTCTGATTGCCCTGTTTGCAGCTTTGATTCGTTCCACTGGGGATTTAATTGGGTATCGACAATATTTTGTATTTCCATCCTGGCAGCATTGTCATCAGTTCCTTCCGGAAGGTAGAAGTACCTTCCCGTGAAAACAACCCGGTCAAAGACATCGTATTTAGTGAAAAACCACTTGTCGTCAAGGCGGAGATTTCCATCCTGAGTTAGAATTGGTCTATTTAAAATATCATAAACAATATACTCCCATTCCTTTCCTGGAATCATTTTTTTAATAACCCTGTTTTTCGAATCATACACATAGGTATAACAAAGACCTTCAATCACTGAAGTGGTTATGATTGTTTTTTCAGAGGCTTTTGGAGGAATAACATATACAAGGTTATCAAAATCATCATAAACATAATATGTATCATGTTTTTGGTTATTGTTAAAAGTTCTTTTGAGTATTGTTCTTCCGTTAAAATCGATGAATTCATGAACAGTATTATTATCACCGTCGGAAAATTTCCAGTTTTCGTTTTTCGTCACCTTTTTAAGAAAAATTGCTGGATATTCAGAATCCCTAGAATGAAATCCAGAATCTATTAATGAAGGGCTCCCATTAAGATAAGAAATCTTTAAAGTTCTTAAAGAGTCAGTATTTACGGCCAAACTCTGTTCTTTCCTAATTGTATGTTCCTCAGTGATTCCTTCCTTCCACGCATTTCCGGGAGCTGACTGTTCAACAACAATGTTCAATGGGGAGCCATCATAAAAATTTTCACTGTAAGGATTCGTGGTAAAATCATACAACGCCTTGTTATAAAAATTTTCAGTCTTCGTTTTCCCATCTACTTTAAAGAAACCACTGCCAGGGTTCTCCGAAATATAGGGAAGATATGAGCGGGCTTTTCTTCCTACAGCATCATATTCTATATGCGTGACTATATCTTTCTGAGACGGGGATTGTCGAATTGCAACTTGCTGCTTTGGGCGCCCCAAGCCGTCATAATAGGTCACTTCTTCAATGACATCCACAGCTTCGGGAGCAACTATTGGTTCTGTAACGGGATTTTTGTATAACCTATGATGAACGTAGTTTTCATCACTAAAATTCACTTCTGTTGAACATTCGATGCTCCCAGAATCATTATCATTACAATCATTATTATCGGAAACGTAACCAAAAGGTTGTATACAACTTAAGGTCCATTGATATGGATCTCCAAAACCATCACCATCATTATCCCTATACCACATATCAATTAAATTCACGGTGGCATCTGTGTCGTTACAGTCAGAATTGTTTTGTACATATCCTGACTGTGGAGAACTTAAGCAAATTGCCTTCCCGGCTCCATAGCCATCACCATCACCATCAGCATAGTAAGATTCATACCCCATTTGACAGAGAACAGGATCTGTTTTTCGTTCCTCTTGTGAATAGACATGGAATATCAGAAAAAATAATATAGTGGAGGTGTAAAAATTTTTCATTGATGATCTTTAATTTATTGATCCCTTATAATGATAATTATATTCTTGGGTAATATAACCATCTCCATCCCTTACTAATTTTAATCGGTTGAAGGTATCATATTCATAATAGGAAATTAATCCTTTAGAGTCTGTTATACTTGTGACGCCAACTAAAGGTTTGTAAGTATAGGTGGTTACCAAGGAATATGGAAGTCCTTGTCTAATCTTATCCAGCTCCATCCTTTGGACAGCATCAGAAGATTCTGCGAATGTCTGATCTAGTTGAACCCCGGTACTAAAAACTTGATTATAACTTGCGTTTTGGATCTCAGCTATCAGATTCCCATTGTAATTGTACAAGTTTACATGTTTAACTCCTGATGCATCCATATATTCTTCAATTTCCCCCCGAATAGATCTTTTCAAAATGGTCGTGCCAGAAGTAAAATCTCCTTCACGATCAATCATTTTTACTTGCTTTAAACCGATTTTAGGATTTTGAGAGGAACCGTAATTATGATATAAATATTCTTCTCTAATATCCTGTTCTACCCATTCTATCTTTAATAAAGTACTGCGCTTATTTTTGAAGATCAGTTCCTCAACCGCATTTTGAGGAGTTCCGTTCAAAGTCCCTGTTGGATACGAATACTTCTTCGTCCTTTTGAACACTTCTCCTTCATAAGTGGCCTGACTTTGGGTTTGGGTACCAGGACAAGGAGGCAATCCCTGAGAATCAGGAAAATCATAGCAGTTTGTAATAACTTCTTCCTTTATTAAAGGATAGTTTTCTTCATATGTATAATAAGTCCCAATTTGTAAAGGTTCAAAAGTTGAACCATTCGCGTAATCGTAATGAACAACAGATTTTAAAATATACCGGGCAATAGGCAGATACAAAGTCTCTTGGTAGGCACCACAATAACCACTGTAGTAAATAAAAGGTGAGGAAGAACTATAACATTCATTTATTCCGGTTTTATTTAAATATTCCAGTTGTAATCCCCCTGAAGTCTCCGTTTGAAGTTCATATCCCATTGTAGTTACAAATCTTTTTTCCCCGTTTGAGCCTTTTACTTCTTTTTTGTATAGCTTACCCCTCATAAAATCCCTGTCTAAATATAAACCCGGTGGTCCAAGTTTTTTCCAAGAAACCCCGTGCACTGCATTGTTGGTACCAACAGTTTTGGTTGATGGCATATTGGGAGATTGGGTATAGTAATATTCAGTGGAACCGTTATTAATTCTATCCTTTACCTTTACGACCCCGTACCCAACAAATGAATTATGTGTAAACTCCACATTGGATTGCGGTGCCATAAAGGTTGTAATTCCTAAGTGATTTTCAAGTTCGGACAGAGAATTAGCCGTTTCCCATCCAGTACCTTTATATTTATATATAGCATATTCTGGCATATTTACGATTTTCCCATTAAAATATTCATAGTCCAGTATTTGTTCAAAACCTTCATTATCTCTTATTTTCTGAGATTTAATCCTTAGTCCCCCCCCTTGCTTACCATCAAACGAATTTAGCTCATACTCGTACTGGTTTTCTCCTCCAGTTGGAAAGGTCATCCTGGTAAGTGAGTAAGCTTTGACATAATTTATATTGGATTCTAGAGAAAAATTCCCTGGAAGTTCAATTGCCGTGATATCACTAAATGGTGAAACTTTTCCGTTTTTAAAATAATATTTAGGTATCGGATTAGAAATGGAACTGTTGTAGGATCCATTGTTGTAGCCTAAAAAATCATGAGCATATGTTCCTCTTGGAGGCATTTCTACAGAGTTATTATAAGAAAACATATAGCCTGGGAGTTCTTTTTGATTGCCATCTACCTCATAAATCCTGTCAAGCCTCAATCGTTTACTTTGGGGTGTAGTGCTCGCTATACTGCTTTGAAAATAGCTGTGTTCCAATTGAAGTTTTTTGATTATAATACCTTCAGTATTTTTTACGGAAATAGAAGCAAGAATCTTCTCATCAGTGTTGTCCAATCTTCCTTCACTATAGGTAAACTCCACCTCACCAATACCGGGAGAGCTAATTTTCGTTAATCTGTTCGTTACAGGAAAAACAGAATAGGTTTTTCCATTTAGATGATAAGCTAAATTTGGTACTCCCCCTCCATAATCTTCACCAAGCGTGTAAGTTTCGTCCTTAAAATAATTGGAATACTGTTCATATTCAAAATTCACAATTCTTCCCGAATTTGGATCATAAATTTTATCCAATCTATAAGAAACAACTTTATCCGAAGACGTCCAACTGTTTATACCGTGATACCTCGAAATTTCAGGTGTTTCAAAGGTGTAAATTAATCCATCTATCGACGTTATTTCAATTTTGGAGACCGCAAAAATTGATATATTGCCCCACGTTTGGGAATATTCATTGAAGTGGAATTTTGTTATCACCCCGAATGTTTCTTCTATGATATTTCCATTTTTTTCTAATTCTATTGCATTCGGTGTAGAACCTCGTACAGCATTTTCATAATTATCATAAGTTTTGGCGTGAATGTATGAAGTAGAGAGACCAGGTGCATTGACAATATATTTATCAGGTTGTGGGTCGTTTTCTGGGTTGGTAAAACCATCCACTCCATCATTTTGGGCTGGCGGAGCTGAATAAGCCAACCATCCAGCAGGAGACATGGTATTTAGAATACCATTATAACTAGGCCAATGAAAATCATGCATTCCCTTTGTGACTATTGAAATATTCCCTCCTGCAGTCAAACTCCAGTTCAACCCAACGCTGGAGGCCATTTCATTAACTTTGACGCCAGAGGTATTATATGATATGAAGATAGGAACTTTAATATTTCCAGAAATAAAATCAAAAATGGGAACATTCACTTCTGCCCTGCCGGTGTAATTCGAGACAGGAACAAAATTATTTTTTTGAAAAGCGGCTATCTCTGGCGGTTGCGCAGCAGGAGAACCTACTATAGTTTCAGCGGTATATGAACTGGAACTTAAATAATCACCATAATAGTCTTGAGAATGGACATGGAAATGTATCGAAAAACAGATAATAATTATTAATTTCTTCATGGAAAGGATTAAATAAATGCAAAATACGTAACAATAAATCTTAGGGATTCACAAATAAAGTTTATTAAATATTCTTAAAAAAATTAATTCTTTATTTTTTATTAAAAAGTTGCTGTCAGTTTTTCGTACATTATCTGACTTCCTTTTTGAAACAATTGAAGCCACGCTTTTATTAATATTAAATTAGAAGCGAAAACTAAATGATAACCTCCAAATTGTTCTTTTAAAAATGATGTATAATATTTGTGCCCATTGACAAAACTTTCAATCGGTTTATTAAATATGTTTGTTGCCTCGTTAACCGAGGTAATTTCGTCAATGGAAAGATAAGATGAATAGCTTTCTAATCCTTATTGTGCAGCTCTTACACCACCGTTTTTCCAATCGCTATCTGAATATTACAAGAATATTCATCGCTAGTCTGTAATTCAACGATTGAAAATAAATTATACAAATTTTTGTTAGCTTGTCCTGAACTAAGATAGGTGTCCTAATGGCTTTGCTGTATTTTTGTTTTGTTTTTCTAGCATTACTGTCTTGTTTATAATAGTCGCTAATTTACGACTCAAAAGTAGTTGGTCGTGTTAGTACAGCTCTTGACAATGTCTCACGAAATTTATAATCAGCTAAGAGTTTATACATTAGGTGAGAAGCAAGCAACTATTTATCACCATTGCTGTGTGCCGTTATTTTAGACGTTCAACATTGGTTAAATTATTCTTGCAGAATCTTCTTTCTCTTGTGTCGAAAAGAGCTTTTTTTATTGCATATGTTCCGCCAATTCCAATTCCAAGTGCTCCTAATATTTCTTTTAAGTATACAGCGGATAATGCTTGTGAATTATTAATCACCATGTAAGTTGCAAAAGGTATTGAAGCAAAATCGATACCCAATAGCACAATTTCAGAATAGATGTTGTTAAACTATCCATAAACTGTCTTTCCGAAACTCCGTTTCCAATTGACCCTTCCAAAAGATTTGATTGTTGAAAACAGTACTTCCATCTATTTTGATGTATAAACTCAATTAATCTGTCAAAGCTAATTTCGGAAATATTTGCAGGTACAAGTAAATTTATTATTCGTTTCATATACTTGTTTCTGTTTCGTATTCCTTAATTATAAACTTTTGAAAAATTTTAATAATTATCAAATTCAACATTGTCGGTTATTATTGAACAATAAAATATAACAGGTTAAAGATCTTGGTTCATAGGGTCAGCGATTTAAACAGTAATTATTTTGAGAAATGGATGAGAGTTAAGATACTTGGAAAATCCCCGTATTCTTATTGGATTTAATGTAGTTAATGATTGAATCTTCAACAGAGTATCAAGAAAAGAAAAGTAAAAGAAAGGTCAAGGTCTCGGTGTCTAATCTTAACGAATAATTAAGAGTGTAAGAGAACCTAATTTTTTAAACAGGGAAAATTTCAAATGTATTATTTCGGATTTTCGATAAACGGGTCAATTGTAAAGGTTTAAAGATTAAACGTTCTATTAACCGGAGCTCACGGATATGCTGCAGTTTTTTTAAGTCCATACAAGGTTTTATAAGTGCATTTAAAACATTCTTGTGAAGCTAATACGTCTGGAAAATTTGTTTTTCGTTTTTTTGAGAACAAATCAATGAGCTCCTGGAGGCACCACTAAAAAAAGCGCTAAAACCCTTTCGGAAACGAGAGGGTTTTTTGTTTTTAAAAAATCGAGGTTCATTCCTTGGGCGTTCCCGTTATCTCCCGTTATCACGGCATTAACCGGTTGGGCTTTCTGTTGCAATCTTTTTGTTCGTGCCTCACAAAAAGGATTTTCACGTCAATCCCTAACGCTGATTTTGGATTTAAGAATTCACACAAATAAGTTCCCGAGTAGGGGAACAACACCATTCCTGTTCTGAATTCAAAAAATAATACCTGCTCCTATAATTTTATTCTTAACTTCGGTTGGCAAATCAATGCTCCAAAATAATGCAATGAGAAAACTCACACTGAACCTGATTGCCCTGTGCAGCCTGAATAGTTTATTTGCACAAAATGTTCTTGTGGAAAAAGTGGAAAACCCGGTGGATTGGGTAAATCCATTAATGGGAACCGATTCACATTACAGTCTTTCCAATGGCAATGTTTATCCGGCGATTGCACTTCCGTGGGGAATGAATTTCTGGACTCCGCAAACGGGAAAAATGGGTGATGGTTGGGCTTACACCTATGATGCAAATCAAATAAAAGGCTTTAAACAAACGCACCAACCGTCTCCTTGGATGAACGATTATGGTCAGTTTTCCATTATGCCGATAACGGGGAAATTACAATTCAAAGAAGAAGAACGACAAAGCTGGTTTTCCCATAAATCAGAAGTCGTAAAACCGTATTATTATAGGGTTTATTTGGCAGATCACGATGTCACAACCGAAATGACTCCAACGGAAAGAGCCGCAATGTTCCGTTTTACTTTTCCAAAAAATGATAGCTCTTATATTATTGTAGATGCATTCGACAGAGGTTCATATGTAAAAATCCTTCCGAAGAAAAAAAAGATCATCGGATACACAACTCGAAACAGCGGTGGTGTTCCGGAAAATTTCAAAAATTACTTTGTTCTGGAATTTGACAAGGAATTTGAACTCAGCAAAACCTTCAGTGATTCTATTTTGACAAATGCATTAGAGACAACATCAAATCACGCGGGGGCGATAATCGGTTTTAAAACACAAAAAAATGAAGTTGTTAATGTGAAAGTCGCTTCTTCTTTTATAAGTTATGAGCAAGCGGAAAGAAATCTTCAAGAAATTGGCAATAATGATTTTGAAACGATCAAAACCAACGGAAGGGAAATTTGGAACAACAAACTTAGTCGGATAGAAATCGAGGGTGGAACTCCAAATCAGATTAAAACTTTTTATTCCTGCCTTTACCGAAGTCTTCTTTTTCCACGAAAATTTTATGAATATGATGAAAATGGAGCCCCGATTCATTATAGTCCGTACAATGGAAAAATTTTGCCAGGTTACATGTTTACCGATACAGGATTCTGGGACACCTTCAGATCTTTATTCCCTTTTTTGAATTTGATGTATCCTGAAATGAATGCAAAAATGCAAAAAGGATTGGTTAATGCATACAAAGAATCGGGTTGGTTACCAGAATGGGCAAGTCCAGGGCTGAGGAACATCATGGTGGGAAATAATTCTGCTTCGGTGGTTTCTGATGCTTTTTTAAAGATTGGCGACGAGTATAATTACGATATTGAAACTTTGTACGAAGCTGTCGTTCATGGTGCCAACAATGCCGGGCCATTAACTGCGGTTGGTAGGGCCGGGGTTGAATATTACAATGAACTGGGATATGTTCCCTATGATGTCGGCATCAACGAAAATGCGGCAAGAACCTTGGAATATGCTTATGATGATTTTGCCATTTATCAACTCGCCAAAGCTTTAAACAAACCCAAATCTGAAATTGAAAAATACCGTTCCAGAGCGATGAATTACAGAAATCTTTTTGATCCTGAAACGAATTTAATGAGGGGCAAAAACAAAAATGGTGAATTCATGAAACCTTTCAATCCTTTTAAATGGGGAGATGCTTTTACGGAAGGAAACAGCTGGCATTACAGTTGGTCTGTTTTTCACGACATACAGGGTCTTATCAATATCATGGGCGGAAAAATAGAATTTATTTCGCAACTTGATACTGTTTTTTCACTTCCCCCGAAATTTGATGACAGTTATTACGGCGGAGTCATCCACGAGATTCGGGAAATGCAAATTGCAAATATGGGACAGTACGCGCACGGCAACCAACCCATTCAGCATATGATTTATTTATACAATTATGCCGGTCAACCGTGGAAAGCGCAATATTGGGTGCGTGAAACAATGAACAGAATGTATCAACCAACTCCGGATGGTTACAGCGGTGACGAGGACAACGGACAAACTTCAGCCTGGTACGTTTTTTCCGCTCTTGGTTTTTATCCCGTGGCACCAGCTACCAATCAGTATGTTCTGGGAGCCCCACTATTTAAAAAAGTGATACTTCATCTAAAAAATGGAAATGAAGTAAGCATCAATGCTCCGCAGAACAATCAGGAGAACCGGTATATCCAGGATATTTCCATCAATGGTGCTGAGTATTCGAAAAATTACTTGAATTATGAAGAACTTATGGATGGCGCCACCATAAATATTGAAATGGGTGATGAACCCAATAAGGAAAGAGGAGTGGAAAAGTCTGATTTTCCTTATTCCCTCTCAAACGAATAAATTTTCAGATGAATCAGAAAAAATCTTACCGAACCGCTTTTACGTTTGTGACCATTCTGTTTTTCCTTTGGGGCTTTATTACTGTTCTTGTGGATTCGCTGATTCCCAGATTAAGGGAAGTTTTTACCCTTACCTATTTTCAAGCAGGATTGGTGCAGTTTGCTTTTTTTGGTGCGTATTTTCTTCTTTCCATTCCGGCTGGTTACATTCTTTCCAAAATCGGCTATAAGAGAGGTGTCATATTGGGATTGATAACGATGGCTGTGGGATGCCTTTTGTTTTATCCCGCCGCTTCCGAAAGAATATTCGGACTTTTCATGTTCGGATATTTTACATTGGCTGCCGGAATAACTATTTTGCAAGTCGCGGCAAATCCTTATGTCACAGTTCTCGGACCGGAAAAAACAGCTTCCAGCCGACTTAACTTATCCCAGGCATTCAATTCTTTGGGAACTGCAATTGCACCGGCCATTGGAGCCATGTTCATTCTTCGTGACAGAGTAATGACTTCAGCTGAAATAAATGCTTTGGATGAAATTGGAAGAACCACATATTATGCAGAAGAAGCTTCAGCCGTGCAAGTGCCATTTCTTGGGATCGCAGTTTTTATCGGAATTATTGCATTGGTTTTCCTGTTCGTGAATTTGCCGAAAATTGGAGATACTGCGTCTTCGAACAATTACTGGCCTGTTCTCAAAAACAGGAATTTGATGTTAGGTGCTTTGGGCATTTTCTTTTATGTTGGTGCTGAAGTAGCTTTGGGAAGTTATATGGTGAATTATTTTCTGAATCTGAATCTTTCAGCAATAATTGAAAACACAGCTTTTATGCGGAGTATAGCGGAGTGGATACTAAATTCAGGAATTACCGAATCCAGCGCCATGGCCGTTGTAGGCGTTTTCGTCAGTTTCTATTGGACCGGTGCGATGATTGGAAGATTTATAGGATCTTACCTTACAAAATTCCTCAATCCGGCAAAGGTGCTTGCTTTTTTTGCCATTGGCGCAATTGCAATGATTGTTATATCAAGTCTGAGCATGGGAATGATAGCAATGTGGACATTGATTTCCGTTGGACTTTTTAACTCAATCATGTTCCCGACTATTTTCAGTTTGGCTTTGGACGGATTGGGTGACGACAAGCCTCAGGGTTCAGGAGTTTTGTGTACAATGATTGTTGGTGGGGCAATTATTCCTCCGGCTTTCGGTTTTATGACTGATTCCTTCGGATTTAAAACGGCATTTTTACTTATTGTCTTGAGTTATGCTTTCATTTTTTATTACGCCATCCGCAACAAAAAACGGCAGGTGAGTATTTAAATTATTCGTGAGGAGATTTTTTAATTTTGAAAAATAAGAATTAAGCGCTTCTGAAGCATTTCAGTAGAGCGTATAAATCAGTAATTTAATATGACTTCAGCTTTTAAAAAAATATTTGGATCAATAGATTTATTGCTTCTAATCGTATGCATTTATGGTTGCTCCAAAGGAGTTGCTAAAATTTCCGAAGAAAAAACCAATATTACAGAACTTGAAGATTTTGCGCAATATGTGGATCCAATGATTGGTACTGCAAAAATGGGACATGTTTACCCTGGAGCAACAGTTCCTTTTGGAAGTGTGCAATTGAGCCCAGATACTGATACCATTCCATACGCTGTAAATGGCAAATACAATCCCGATGTCTATAAATACTGCGCGGGCTATCAATATGATGATCCTACAATTGTTGGTTTTAGCCATACGCATTTCAGTGGAACTGGTCATTCTGATCTCGGAGATTTCCTGATCATGCCGACTACAGGAAAACTTCAACTGAATCCTGGCACTGAAACCAATCCCGATAGTGGTTACCGTTCCAGATTTTCACACGACAGGGAAACCGCGGAACCAGGTTATTACAGCGTGATGTTGGATGATTACAATATCAAAGCTGAAATGACCGCAACAACGCGCGTTGGAATGCACCAATATACTTTTCCAAAATCAGAAAATTCCCATTTGATTTTTGATCTTGTTCATGGAATCTACAATTACGAAGATAAAAATGTGTGGACTTTTGTAAGGGTTGAGAATGACACGCTGGTAACAGGCTATAGACAAACAAATGGTTGGGCGCGCACGAGGAAAGTTTATTTTGCGATGTCCTTCAGCAAACCAATTAGAAATTACGGTCGGCAGCGCTTTGATAAGCAGCCGTACAATGGGTTTTGGGGAAAATTTGAACAAGCTGAGAATTTCCCGGAAATCGCTGGGGAGCAAATCAGGATGTATTTTGACTTCGACATAAAGGAAGGAGAGAAATTAAAAGTAAAATTGGCTGTTTCCCCTGTTAGTTCGGCCGGAGCAGTCAATAATATGAAACAGGAAATTCCGCATTGGGATTTTGAAAAAGTAAAAGCAGAAGCGCGAGCTCAGTGGAACACGGAGTTGAACAAAATTTCCCTTGCTTCCGAAGATAAAGAAGAAATGACAAATTTCTATACCGCGATGTATCATGCTTTTCTCGGCCCAACAGTTTATATGGACGTTGACGGAAAATACAAAGGATTGGACATGAACGTGCACCAAGCGGAAGGATTCATTAATTATACAAGCTTTTCACTTTGGGACACCTATAGAGCTTTGCATCCGCTTTTCAATATTTTGCAACCAGATCGGAATGAAGACATGATACAATCCATGATGGCGCATTATGACCAAAGCGTTCATGGAATGCTGCCGATTTGGTCGCATTATGCCAATGAAAATTGGTGCATGATTGGTTATCACAGTACATCTGTAATTGCCGATGCCATTGTAAAAGGAAATGATGGATTTGATACTTCGTATGCGCTTGATGCAATGGTGAACACGGCTACAACAGGATATTACGACGGATTGAAATATTACATGAATATAGGGTATGTTCCCGAGGATAAAAATGCCGCTTCGGTTTCAAAAACTTTGGAATATGCCTATGACGATTGGGCAATTGCGCAAGCTGCCACAAAATTAGGGAACGCAAAAGTTTATAAGGAATTTATGAAGCGTTCAGAAAATTATAAAAATGTTTATGATGCCAAATCCGGTTCATGAGACCGCGTTTGAGTGACGGCACTTTCAAAAAAGAATTTGATGAACTCGACACGCACGGACAAGGCTTTATTGAAGGCAACTCTTGGAATTACAGTCTGTATGTGCCGCATGCGCCTGAAGAAATGATTAAAATGATGGGCGGAAAGGAAAAATTTTCACAACACCTCGATTCTTTGTTCAGTATGGAGCTTCCCGATAAATATTTTGCGAATACAGAAGATATATCCCGCGAAGGAATTATTGGGAATTACGTTCATGGAAACGAACCTTCACATCATATCGCTTATTTGTACAACTGGACCGATACGCCGTGGAAATCCCAGGACAAAATCAGGATGATTCTCGATACGAAATATAAAACAGGAGCTGATGGATTGAGCGGAAATGACGATTTCGGACAAATGAGTGCTTGGTATATCTTCAGTAGCCTTGGATTTTATCCCGTTGCACCTGGATCTGTGGAATACGCTTTGGGAAGTCCGTCCATAAAGGAAGCGACCATCAATTTGGACAATGGAAGAACGTTTAAAGTATTTGCTGAAAACCAATCCGATGAAAATGTATATGTTCAAAAAGTCGAACTGAACGGAAAGGAATTAATAAAACCTTTTATTGAACATAGCGACATCATGAATGGAGGGGAATTAAAATTCTATATGGCTGAGAAGCCGAACACGCAATTATTTATTGCGAAGTAAAGGTTGTTTTTAGATGATCTTTTCTTCATCTATTAATAAAAACACATTATGAAGAGTCCCACCAATCGAAATTTTTCTTAATTTTGCGGTTGATGAAAAACATTTTTCAAAAGATATCGTCTTTTTCGATGGCACTTTTGGTGCTGTTTTCAACTGTTTCATTTACAGTTGAAAAACACTTCTGTGGAGATGTTTTGGTCGATTCGTCTGTTTTTTCAAAAGTGGAAAAATGTGGAATGGAATTGAATCAATCCAATGCGGATTGTTTTTCCGTTTCAAAAAAATCTTGTTGTAAGGACGAAAAAGTTGTTGTTGACGGTCAGGAAGAATTAAAACTGAATCTTCACGACCTAAATTTTGAACACCAACTGTTTCTAAGCAGCTTCACCTATTCTTTTATTGATCTTTTTGAAGGCTTACCGCAACAGGTAGTACCTTTCCAAGATTATTCTCCGCCTATTCTGGTCAGCGATATTCATTTGTTGGACCAGGTTTTTATTATTTGATTTTACAATTAAAAATTGAGTGTTTATGTTCATATCGGCCATAAACCAATGTTTTTTTATTCCTAAAAAAAACAACATTACACACATGTTTTTAATTGTAATTCAAATTTTATGTTCAATAAAATCATAAGATATTTTTTACACAACAGGCTAATCACAATTATCTTGTTGTTAGGCCTTATTGGCTGGGGATTGGCAACTTCTCCTTTCGATTGGAAAACTGGCTTCTTGCCCGATGATCCTGTTCCTGTTGATGCGATTCCGGATCTCGGCGAAAATCAACAAATCGTTTTTACCGAGTGGCCGGGAAGATCTCCCCAAGATATAGAAGATCAGATTACTTATCCGCTTACCACGGCTTTACTCGGAATTCCGGGTGTTGAAACTGTTCGAAGCACCTCTATGTTCGGGTTTTCAAGTATTTACATCATTTTTGAGGAAGATGTCGAGTTTTACTGGTCCCGAACTCGCATTTTAGAAAAACTGAACTCGCTTCAAAATGGATTGCTTCCGCAGGGTGTCCAACCATCATTGGGTCCGGACGCGACAGGTTTGGGGCAAGTGTTTTGGTACACATTGGAAGGCCGTGATCCTGAAGGAAACGTTACAGGTGGTTGGGATTTACACGAAATCAGAAAAGTCCAGGATTATTATGTGAAATTGGGGCTGAGCGGAGTGGAAGGTGTTTCGGAAGTCGCTTCAATAGGCGGTTTCGTACAGGAATATCAAATTGATGTGAATCCAGATGCATTAAAAACCTATGACATCGGAATTGATCAAGTTGCTGCTGCCGTGAAATCTTCCAACCGCGATATAGGCGCAAAAACGATTGAAATCAACAAAGTGGAATATATGGTCCGCGGATTGGGTTACATCAAATCTATCGCAGATATTGAAAACACGGTGATCACGGCTCCCAATAACACGCCGATTCTCATTAAGGATATCGCGGTTGTAACCCTTGGTCCGGCCGAGCGATACGGGATTTTGGATAAAGGCGGTGCCGAAGTGGTCGGAGGTGTGGTGGTCGCAAGATATGGATCAAATCCGTTGGAAGTCATTGAAAATATTAAAAATAAAATTCAAGAATTGACTTCCGGAATGCCAACCAAAATATTGGCAGATGGAACCGAAAGCCAATTGACGATAGTTCCATTTTACGATCGAACGCAATTGATTCACGAAACAATTAACACGCTTGAAAGTGCGCTTACCGAAGAAATCTTGATCAGTATTATCGTAATTATTGTTTTGATTCTCAATTTAAGGGCATCAATTCTAATTTCTAGTTTACTGCCAATTGCGGTGCTCATTACTTTTATTTTAATGAGATATTTTGGCATTGACGCAAACGTGGTGGCGCTTTCTGGGATTGCAATTGCGATTGGCGTGATGGTCGATGTTGGAATTGTCTTTGTCGAAAACACGATTCGGCATCTGGAATTTTCTGAAAACCGAAATGCACGCGGCCAAAAATTACTTGCTGTTATTGAAAAATCGACCACGGAAGTCGGTCCCGCGGTTTTTACGGCTTTGGCAACAACTATTGTGAGTTTTCTGCCGATTTTCTTCATGGAACACGCGGAAGGTAAGCTTTTCAAACCACTGGCATTTACAAAAACATTCGCGCTTTCGGCTTCTTTTGTTTTGGGTTTTGTAGTACTTCCGATGCTTTCATATTATTTCTTTAATTGGAATTTTAAAAAGGAAAAAACCGTTCGCATATGGAATTTCGTATTAATTGTCGTTGGAATCTCACTGGCAATTTTGTTTTCTATGTGGTTACCGCTGGCATTAACGCTCATTGGTTTAATCCGATTTTTTGAAAATAAAAATCAGCGGTTTCTGGGGAAATATTCAGCAAAAATTACTTTGGGAATTGTTGTCCTGGTGAGTGTTTTCTTTTTGGCAGATCATTGGATGCCACTCGGATTGCAGAATTCTGTTGTTGAAAACTTCGTTTTTGTTGTTTCTCTCTTGGCGGTCGTACTTGTTCTTTTATGGTCGGTTGTAAAATATTATGAATCCATATTAAAATGGTGTTTGGTGAACAAAGGAAAATTTCTGCTGCTTCCAATTTTCACCATTTTCTTCGGAATTATGATTTGGCTGGGCTTCGGAAATCTCTTCGGATTTGTTGCCAACGGATTCGATAAAGTTGGCGTGAATGTTCGCACGACTTCAGTTTGGTCTGGATTGACACATACATTCCCCGGCGTTGGAAAAGAATTTATGCCTTCCTTGAACGAAGGAAGTTTCCTCTTGATGCCAACCGCAATGCCACATGTGGGAATTCAGGAGAGTAAAGAGATATTGCAGCGTTTGGATATGGCGGTAGCGAGTATTCCCGAAATTGATGTTGTTGTCGGAAAACTTGGAAGAACGGAAAGTGCTTTGGATCCTGCGCCGATTTCAATGTATGAAAATATAATCAATTATAAACCTGAATATCTGATTTCCGACAAGGGCGATCGGATGAAATTCAAAGTCGATGAACGTGGTTTTTTTATTCTGAAAAATGCCGATACTTTGAGCAATGACGAGGTTTTAAATGCGAATATTTCCGCAGAAAAATTGATCGTGGATGAAGATGGAAATTACTTCCGAAACTGGAGAAGTCATATTGAAAATCCAGATGATATTTGGGAGGAAATCGTAAATCATACACAACTTCCCGGAGTGACTTCGGCACCAAAACTTCAGCCAATTGAAACTCGATTGGTGATGTTGCAAACAGGAATGCGCGCTCCCATGGGAATAAAAGTCTATGGGCCGGATCTGGAAACAATCGAAAATTTCGGAATGAAACTGGAGGAAATCCTCAAGCAGGTTCCTTCGGTAAAAAAGGAAGCTGTTTTTGCTGATAGAATTGTAGGAAAACCATATCTGGAAATCGATATCGATCGAAACGCGATTGCCCGTTTTGGTTTGAGCATCGAAGACGTACAGCAAACTTTGGAAGTTGCGATGGGCGGAATGGAAATTACAACAACGGTTGAAGGTCGGGAGCGCTACGGAGTCCGCGTGAGATATCCAAGGGAGCTGCGGAATGATCCGGCTTCCATTGAAAAAATTCTTGTTCCCACAAAATCTGGTGCTCAAATTCCTTTGGGTGAACTTGCCGATATTGTATACACTGAAGGTCCCCAAATGATTAAAAGTGAAGATACGTTTTTGACCGGTTACGTGTTGTTCGACAAAAAAGAAGGTTTTGCTGAGGTCAATGTGATCAACGATGCACAACAATTAATTCAGGAGCAAATTGATTCTGGAGAATTGATTGTTCCTCAAGGGGTCAGTTTCAAGTTTTCGGGAAATTATGAGAATCAGGTGCGTGCGGTAAAACGTCTTTCGTTGGTGATTCCACTTTGTTTATTGGTAATATTTCTACTGCTTTACTTTCAGTTTAAATCGGTTATCGCGGCTTCCATTCACTTTTCAGGAGTTTTTGTCGCTTTTTCCGGCGGATTTATCCTGATTTGGCTCTACGGACAAAGTTGGTTTATGGATTTCGCCGTTTCGGGAATGAATATGCGGGATCTGTTCCAGATTCACACAATTAATCTAAGTGTGGCAGTTTGGGTTGGTTTTATCGCATTATTCGGAATTGCTACCGATGACGGCGTGCTGATGGGAACTTATATTCATCAGGTTTTTGAAGATAAAAAGCCGCAAACAGTTCCTGAAGTCAGAGCTGCAGTTCTTGAAGCTGGATCAAAAAGGGTGCGTCCGGCAATGATGACAACGGCTGTTACAATCATCGCATTGCTGCCGGTTTTGACTGCAACGGGAAAAGGATCGGATATTATGATGCCAATGGCGATTCCTATTGTTGGTGGTATGGTGATTCAAATCATGACCATTTTTGTCGTCCCTGTGTTACAGGCTTATTGGAGGGAGAAAAGCCCCGCCCCAACCCTCCCCGAAGGGAAGGGAGTTAACTTCTAAATTTTTAAATTAAAAAAAATGAAATTCAATTGTAAATATAACATCAAAAAAGGCTCCTCTCCCTATGGGAGAGGCGGGGGTGAAGGTGATAAGAATATGGGTTTTGCTCCCGCTTTTCGGAAGGGCTGGACTGGGATTATTTCTATTGCTTTGTTTATTTTTTCCTTTTCCCAATCTCAAAATATTCACTCTCAAACTTTGGGTAATTATCTCCAAATTGCTTCGGAAAACAATCCGGAGCTGAAAAGTGTTTATGCCGAATTTGAAGCGGCTTTGCAAAGAGCACCTCAAATGAGAAGTCTTCCAGATCCAGTTTTGACTGTTGGAGCTTTCGGGCGCATGATGGAAACAAATATGGGTCAGGAAAAAGCAAAATTCTCGTTGATGCAAATGTTTCCGTGGTTTGGAACTTTAGAAGCACGTGAAAATACTTCGACATTAATTGCTGAGGCAAAATTTCAGGAATTTCTGGATGCAAAAAATGAATTGTTCTTTCAAATTAGTCGTCAATATTACGTGTTGTACGAATTGGAAGAGAAGATAAAATTCAACACGAAGGATTTTCAGATTTTAAAAAACTACAAAGATTTGGCACTTTCGCAAGTCAGAGCGGGAAGTGGCAGCTTAACCGATGTTTTGAAAGTAGAAATTAAAATGAATGAAAACGAAAATATGCTGAAAGGCCTCGAACTGCAACAAAAAGCGACTTTAGCAAAATTTAATTTGCTTTTGGATCGGGAGGAAACGGAAACTGTAAACATTTCCGAAGAAATAAATATGGAATTTTTAGAAGTGAAAAATTGGAGCGATTTCAATATTGCAGCGCATCCAAAACTGTTGCGAATGGAGAAAATGATCGCTGTGGCAGAATCACAGAAAACAGAAGCCAGGAAAAATGGATTGCCCACAATAGGAATCGGGATTGAATATATGATTGTTGCAGAAAACAAAGATTTTGACATGAAAAATAATGGAACGGATGCTTTTATGCCAATGGCTTCTATTTCGCTTCCAATTTTCAGAAAAAAACACAAAGCAGCACAGGCCGAAGCAGAATTTATGCAAGAAAGCTATACACAGAAGAAAATAGCAGTTCAAAATAAGTTAAAAGCAGAATTTGAGGATGCGATTTTTCGAATTGAAAACTTGAAAAACCAAATACAACTCTATACGAAACAAATAGAGAGCACACAGAGAATCTTGGATTTGACGCTTTCATATTATCAAAATGCGAAAGCCGAATTTGAAGAGGTTTTGGAATTGCGTCAAGAACTTTTGGCGTATGAATTAAAAATCACACAGGCCAAATCGACTTATTTAATTGCGAATGCAGAAATGAATTATATAACAGGAAAATCGTTTGAAAATGAAAACTAAAAATAAAAATATTTTTATCGTCCTTGGAAGTGTTTTCTTCGGATTGATTTTGGGTTGGATCGTTTTTTCAGGAGGGAATGATGTGGAATCACATGAACATGAAACCGCTGCAGAAACTGAAAACATCATTTGGACCTGTTCAATGCACCCGCAAATTCGGGAAGATGAACCCGGTCAATGTCCCTTATGCGGAATGGATTTAACACCTTTGGAACATGAACATACCAGCAATTCACACGCTGTTCAAATGTCGGAACACGCCATCAAATTAGCGAATATTCAAACAATGATCGTTGGGGAATCAAATGCAAATGCTGAAGTTCGTTTGAACGGAAAAATTTCTGTCAACGAGCAAAAGTCGTATGTGCAATCGAGTCATATTCCAGGAAGAATAGAAAAATTATTTGTCGATTTTACGGGGGAAGAAGTAAAAAGGGGACAGGCATTGGCTAGTATCTATTCGCCAGAAATGCAATCGGCACAAGAGGAATTGTTGCAAGCGCAAGCCATTCGAGAAACAAATCCAGAACTCTTTGAAGCCGCAAAAACCAAATTGCGAAATTGGAGAATAGGGGAAAATCAAATTCAAAAAATTCTCGAAACTGGGAAAACCCAAAAGAATTTCACAATTACTGCTGACGTCAATGGGATTGTTACAGAAAAATTGGTTGAAGTGGGTGATTACATTGAACGCGGGATGCCCATTTACCAAATTGCGGATCTTTCGAATGTTTGGGTTGTATTCGATTTATATGAAAGCAACTTAAATTTTATTAATGAAGGAGATATTGTAGGATTCACGGTGGCCTCTTTACCAGGAGAATCCTTTAAAGGAAAGATTGATTTTGTCGATCCAATACTGAATCAACAGACAAGGGTTTCCTCGGCGCGATTGGAGGTCGATAACAAAGCCGGCAAATTAAAACCAGGAATGTTTGTGACTGGAATTCTGAAAAATTCCGCAGAAAAAGAAAAAAGTAATCAAATTTCAATTCCTAAATCGTCGGTTTTATGGACTGGAAAGAGATCTGTTGTTTACGTGAAAGAGGAGACCGGATTCGAACTTCGAGAAGTTTTGTTGGGTAATTCCTTGGGCAATTCTTACATCATAATAGAAGGTTTGAAAGCAGGAGAAGAAATTGTTGTCAATGGAACGTTCACGGTTGATGCCGCGGCACAATTGGCGGGAAAACCGAGCATGATGAGTCTGGACAAGTAATAACTGTTAAACTCGCTATAAATCCAGATAGAAATATCTGGATAAAACATAAATTTAAGATTGCTCTATTGATCTTGGAGTAGAAAAAGCTTTAAAATGATTTTATTGGTTCTCGGTTTCTTGATTATTATCTGGAATTTCATGGATTTTTTTAAATCCACGCTTTCCAGTAATGGACTCGGGAAAATGGCCAAAGGCATAAACCAATTTCTATCTCGTTTAATCCTGAAAACGAACAATAAAACGATTTATAAGTATTCAGGGCTTTTTCATTTGCTTACTACGTTTCTAGTTTGGTTGCTTCTACTTATTCTGGGTAGTTTCTTCATCTTTATAAGTAGTGAAACAATGGTGGTGAATTTCAATACAAACGCAGCAGCCGGATTGTTGGAACGTTTTTATTACACCTGTTATGTATTGACCACTGTTGGTATTGGGGATTTTGTCCCTGGAAATGAATTGAGTCGCCTATTTACTTCGCTGATTTCTTTTTCAGGTTTTATTATGCTTACTACCGGAATTTCATACTTGATCAATATTTTAAGTGGTGTTGCCGCAAAGAAAAATTTGGCTAGTTATATTTATGGAATGGGAAACAATCTGGACCAGTTGTACGATTACTGTGAAGCAAGTAACGACGGTTCAAATCTTATAGTCAATTCCAGTCAGCTACGTCAGTTGATTACTTCATATACAAGTCAATATTGGTCGTCGCCGATTATACATTACTTCTTTTCCACGGATAAAGAATTTGCCGTAGAAGCGCAAGTAGCAAGGCTTTATGAAGTACTAAACGTAATGAAAGTTGAGTTTGGTAAAGGAAGCAATGAAAGGGCAGAAATTTCCAGTTTGGAAAATGCCGTAAATTACCTGTTAAACATGTCGTTGGGACAACAATCAGATTATGATTTTCAGGGAGAAAAACTTTTGGAATACCGAAAAGAGTGGGGAAAATACGAAGAGGACCACAATTATAACGAGAAAAAAGATAAAGAAATGGATGCCTTATTGGAAAGCTGCGGATGGAGTTGGAGATCCGTTTTCAAAGACTGATTTTGACTTGTGAAGATCCTAAACCCTAAAAATTTTAACTAAATTTGACAAACTAAAAAAATCGAATAACCATGAAAAAAATGAATATCAATATCGTAATCTTGGCTTTTATAGCCCTTTCCGGAATGACTTCTTGTGCCGATGAAAAAAAGAAAGAAGTTGAAGTTATTGAAGTAGAGGAAACACAACAGAATCCTACGGATGCTCAAAAAGATCAAGTCGTTTTAAAGGAAGCTAAGGTTGATTTTGAAAATGAAGGAACCGAAATGGTTTTTCAAAGCTACTTGGAAGTGAAAAATGCCTTGGTGGCAACTGATGCCGTAAAAGCAAAAGAAGCGGCGAGAAAGTTGAATGAAAGTTTGAAAGATATTTCCGCTGAAGATTCGGCTTTGAAAGCTTCAGAAGCTATTGCCAATACTGAAGATATCAACAAACAACGTGAAGCATTTTCGCCACTTTCCGCCGAAATTGAAAAACTTATAGAAGGTAGCGTTTCTTCGGGAGCAGTTTACCAACAATATTGCCCAATGGCTTTTGAAGGAAAAGGTGGCTATTGGTTATCGACTTCAAAAGAAATCAGGAACCCATATTATGGTACCAAAATGCTGAAATGTGGTAGCGTTGAGAAAACCTTCGAATAATTTCATGTTTAAAAAAGGTTAAACCGCAGACAATCAATTGTCAAGCTTCTATTTTTTCTTAAATTGAGGGGAATTACAAAAACCATGATATGAAAAATGAAGATTTGATAAAAACCTTATACGACTGCGTAGCGCATTGTAATAATTGTGCTGATGCTTGTTTGGATGAGGAGAATGTAAAAATGATGATTGGATGCATTAGGTTGGATCGGATTTGTGCGGCAACCTGTACTGCTACAGCCGAAGCTTTGAGCGTGAAAACAAAAGCTGATATTACGGGAATGCTAAAAGCCTGTGCCGATATTTGTGAAAAATGTAGTAATGAATGTGCGAAACACGAAGCGCAACATTGTAAAGATTGTGCCGAAGCTTGTAAAAGATGTGCTGAAGCTTGTAGGAATTTTGCAGCTTAAAATCAGGTTCACCTTAAATTACAAAATTTGATTAAAAGTTGATTACTTTCAAAATGAATAGGAATAAAAAAAGCTGTCATTTAAATGACAGCTTTTTTCAATTTGAGAAATTGGTTATTTCTTTTTTTGCAATGCCTGAAACTTGGTATATTGTTCTGTTGTCAAAACATTTTTTGCAGTTTCATTCAAATTATTGTCGTACTCGGCTTTCTTGGTCTTATACTCTGCAGAGTTGGCGTCCAAAACTTTCAAATATTTGTTGTAATTATAATCTTGAGCTACATAAGCACGAAATAAGGCCGTTTGTTGCTCGCCATTCAATTGTAATTGTTCGTTCAATTCGTTGACTTTTTCTTTGGCTACTACTTCAGGTGCTTCGCTAGCTTTTTGAGTTTCTTGTGCTTGAGCATCTTGGCTTCCAAGAAATAAAGCCACTGTAAGTGCTAAAAGGGTAAATAATTTTTTCATGGGTTTGATTTTTTTTGAGAGAACTAATTTAAAGATTTATTTTTTTTTAAAGCAAGTTTTTGTCGGAAAATGAATTTTTAATAGAAAAATGTCAAATGCCTACTTTTTAATACAGCCAAATTCCGAGAAAACAGCCTCTCTTTTCAATATTTTTAAAATCGAAAAATTAGTCTTTGAGTCTAACTTTTATGCCTTCTTCAGATTTATCAACCGTAGCCAAATTGTGTTCTCTTAAACCTTTAAAGGTTTTGTCCCATTTTTTGTTGCTCAAACCACTTTTGACTTTCAAGGCTTCCAAATCAATAGGGGATTCTTGTTTTAAAAGTTCCCAGACCATTTTTTCATCTTCGGAAATGACCGGTGCTTTCTTCTCGGGTTTCATTTGTGGAAAGAACAGAACTTCTTGGATAGACGCATTGTTCGTTAAAAACATAATCAATCGATCCATTCCAATTCCCAAACCGGAAGTTGGCGGCATCCCATATTCCAAAGCGCGTAAAAAATCGTGATCTATGAACATGGCTTCATCATCTCCTTGTTTTGAAAGCTCCAATTGTTTCTCAAACCGCTCACGCTGGTCAATAGGATCATTCAATTCAGAATAGGCATTCGCAATTTCTTTTCCGCAGACCATTAATTCAAAACGTTCGGTAAGTTCTGGATTATCACGGTGGACTTTACAAAGCGGACTCATTTCTTTCGGATAATCGGTAATAAATGTTGGTTGAATGAAATTGCCTTCACACTTTTCACCAAAAATCTCATCGATCAATTTTCCTTTTCCCATTGTTTCATCTACATCAACACCCATTTCTTTGGCCGCCGTTCTGATTTCCGCTTCGGTCTTTCCCGAAATATCAAAACCTGTAAATTCTTTAATGGCATCGGTCATTGTAACCCGCTTATACGGAGCTTTGAAATCAACTTGATGTTTGCCAAAAGTGGCTTCGGTTGTTCCGTTCACTTGCATCGCACAATGCTCCAAAAGGTTCTCGGTGAATTCCATCATCCAGTTGTAATCCTTGTAGGCAACATAAATTTCCATGGCGGTAAACTCTGGATTGTGCGTTCTGTCCATTCCTTCATTTCTGAAGTTTTTCGAGAACTCATAAACACCGTCAAATCCACCGACAATCAATCTTTTTAAATATAATTCATTCGCAATCCTTAAATATAAAGGAATATCCAACGCATTGTGGTGCGTAATGAAAGGTCTGGCAGCCGCGCCGCCGGGAATAGATTGTAAAATGGGAGTTTCAACCTCAAAATATCCTTTGTCGTTAAAGAAATTCCGCATCGCATTGTAAAGCTTCGTACGTTTTACAAAAACTTCCTTCACCTTCGGATTCACAACAAGATCGGCATAGCGTTGCCTGTATCTTAATTCCGGATCATTAAATTCGTCAAAAACATGCCCTTCTTTATCTGTTTTCGGCAATGGTAAGGGTCGTAAAGCTTTACTTAATAATGTGAAATCTTTGACCAAAACCGTCATTTCACCGACTTGTGTTTTGAAAAGTTCTCCTTTAACTCCAATAAAATCGCCTATATCTAAGAGTTTTTTGTAAACTTCGTTGTACAGGATTTTATCTTCGCCCGGACAAATTTCATCCCGGTTAAAGTAAACCTGAATCTTACCTTTACTATCTTGAATTTCGGCAAATGAAGCTTTTCCCTGAATTCTTCTGGACATTAATCGACCGGCAATAATAACTTTTTTTCCTTCTTGAAAATTCTGTTTTATTTCTTCGGAAGTTTGATCAACTGGGAAAAGATCAGCTGGATACGGATTAATATTCATTTTGCGCAAGGAAGCCAATTTTTCCCTACGTACCAATTCTTGTTCAGATAGTTGCATGAAGTAAATTTTGCTGGCAAAGATAAGGACAATCAAAGAAGTATTCAATCGCAATTTTTAGAATTAATCTTATAGAAGTGTAGTCCGGCGAATTTTATATTTATGCTGATTTAATTTTATCTTTGTACTTCAAAATGAGCATCTGGAGAGTTTTATTGGCTATTTTTTTTCCGCCTTTATCGGTTATTGATAAAGGTTGCGGATCAATTCTGATCGTCCTGATACTAACCTTCCTTGGTTGGGTGCCTGGAGTCATTGCTGCTTTAATCATTTTAAACAATCCAAAACGATGAACAAAAAGATCGAGTTTGTCGATTTAGGCGAAATGGATTATCGTGAAACTTGGACGTTACAAGAGCAGCTATTTCAGAAAATTTTGGATTTTAAAAAACTGAACAGAAAGGATGGGACCGCAATAGAAACTCCCAATTATTTGATTTTTGTCGAACATACACACGTTTATACCTTGGGTAAAAATGGTGATGTTTCCAATTTACTTCTCAGTGAAGATGATTTGAAAGCAAAAGGAGCAACTTTTTTTAAAACAAACAGGGGCGGGGATATCACTTATCATGGACCTGGGCAAATTGTGGGATATCCCATCTTGGATCTTGAAAATTTCTTTACGGACATTCATCAATATTTGCGTTTATTGGAAGAAACCGTCATTCTCACGTTGGCCGAATACGGAATTGTTTCCGAACGCAGTAAAGGAGAAACCGGAGTTTGGCTCGACGTCGGAACGCCTTTTGCCAGAAAAATTTGTGCTCTTGGAGTTCGTGCAAGTCGCTGGGTCACCATGCATGGTTTTGCACTTAATGTCAATGCAAATTTGGGTTATTTCGACCATATCATTCCCTGCGGAATTCGTGGAAAAGCCGTAACATCCCTGAATGTTGAATTGGGAAAATCCGAAATTTCAATTGATGAGGTCAAAGAGAAACTTCTGAAACACTTTTGCAATTTATTCGAAGCAGAATTGGAAAAGGCAGATGTAAACTTGATTTTTCAGCTTTAATTTATTTCATAAAAAAGAAGACTGTTCTCTTCTCCCTGAACAACGAACTCCAAATTTTTGTCCGAATCAAAATCACCTAAGGCTATTATTGAATTTCCATAAACCGGAAAATTCGGCAAAAGTTCCCCGTTCTTGTTGAAAATATAGACTTTATGCGCTTGGATATCGGTCACACTGATGTAAACTTTGTTTTTAACCACAAAAATTCGGGGAGCCGTATAAATGCCGTAATCGAGTTCTATTTTTTTATCATTTATATGAAGGTGATTTTCTGAAATGGAAACGAAATTGTTCGGAGTCGCATCAATCGCATGAAATTCGGCCAGACCCAATTTTTCTTTTTTGATTTTTCCAGCTTCGGAAATGAGCAATAAATCACCTTCCGCATTTGTGGAAGCAAAAGATTTTTTGTGTTCAAACCATTCATTATCCGAAAAAGCGATTTTTTCCTTCACATCTACGCGTATTTTCCCCTGCCGATTTAAAATGGATAATCTTCCCGAAGCATCAGGGAAAAGAATGTAGTCTTTCGTACCAATCCGTATATGTTTCGGAGATGCGGTAATCGGCGCTTTGGCTTTTTTAAATTCAAAACCGTTTACTTTTTTGCCATTCGCATCGTACATCACCAAATCATCGCCTTGAACAATCACAAAACGGTAATTTCTGTTGTTGTCGTAATCAAAAATCGCCAAAGATTGGGTGATTTCTTTTTTGAATTCAATAGGAAAAGGTGCCACTTCTTTTCCATTTCTGTCTAAAATGTAGAATTTTTTTGGAGTAGAAAAAGCGAGTTGATATTTATTGTTTTTGTACAAATCAACTTCTTTGACCGAACCTAAAATCGGAGTTTCAAGTTGCTTCTTCCAAAGAATTTCACCGCTGTTGGAAATGAGGTATAAATTGTTGGCTTCGTCCTGAACAACAATTTCCTCCTGATTTGTATAATGATTAGTGAACAATACGGGAGCCGATTTCAAATTATTCTCCAAACGCACACTTGCTTCTTGTGTCACCATTCCTTTTGAAGAGGATTTGATTTTATTTTTAGTCATCACCGCATGAACATGGGCAAAATGTGAATCATAAACGATTTGAAGTGCAGTGATTGGATGTGCATCGAATTTTAATTTTTCAACTTCGGATTTGAGCTCGGAAGAAACATATCCTGCAAATTGTTCTTTGAAATTTTGGTTAAGGGAAACCGCCAAAATGGAAGATTCATTGCTCAATCCCTCCAAGGAATTTTTATAGAATTCCTGCTTTTCCAAAACCGTTTCATTTTGATAATTGGCAATAATGAGTTCAAGAGCCGACTGTTCCTGGGAAAAAACAATGAAATGATCAAGAATAGCATAAAATTGAAGGCTGCCAACTTTCACCAACGGAGCAAAAACTTTTTTGAACAAATCACCGTTTGATAGTTTATAAATTTCAATTTCCCGATAAGTGGTTCCAAGTTCTGCGCTTGTCGAAAGGATCTCGGAAGCTTCTATGATTCCCGTCGAATTCGCGAACACAACTTTTTCATCTTCAAAAGAAATAACACCGACTTCATTAATGAGTTTAAAAAAATTTTCGTTTTCAATTTTTGCAGGATCCCTATTTACATGATAATGATCCAAGTTCTTTTTTAAAATTGAAAAATCATTGTAAGTAAATGCGTGGAATCCAGTGGCATTTAAGGGGGTCACTTTGGCAATTTCGTTGGGGAGCGCATTCAGATCTTTAAAAATGTTTATTATTTGTGGCTCCTCATTCTTGGTAATTGTTATTCCGTTCGCTTTTAAATTTCCGTCCGATAAATCCAAATCCAACGCAGTCCACGAACCGATTTTTTCCAAACTTAAAAAATCATTATTGGGCAAGATATTGGAGAAAATCTCTTCTGCATTTTTGTGGTTAAGCAGCACCGAGACTTTACTTGAGGTGCTGTTGTAAACGTGAATCAAATCCTCTGAAACAGGAAAATCCCTTTGGCGGATTACATTTTCAACGATCAATTTTGAATTGCTTAAGATAGAAACGCCATTGATTTCAGTGAAAAAGAATTTTTCCTTATCAGTGGCCAATTCTTTTATAAAATGTTCGTCATACGAAATACTGTCTTTTACTTGAAGTCCATCGGCCAACAAGAATTCGGCTTGATTCATTTTCGTTATTATAGAAATAACCGTTTTGCCTTTGCCTTCAGGCGAAAAGGAGAGAAGAACAGGTTTTTTGAAATTTAAAAAATCGGTAAAAACAAATTGGGTTTTTAAGCTGTCAAAAAAGGAAAATTTCAAGTTCGCTTGAACAAAATTATTCGCTCTAAGATGTTCCCTGAACGAATTAAAATCCGAAGTTTTTATAATGACACCGGCGCTCTTCGGAACAAAATTGATGAGATCTGAATTTATAGGTCGGTCTTTTTCACACGCAAAAATCGCTATCAACAAGAAACCGAAAAGTAGTTTTTTCATGACAAAAAATTTAAATAGCCAACTCAAGTTGTTCGGGCAGTAATTTAAAACTTTTGCGGTGGTAAATCGTGGTTCCATATTTTTTAATTGCCTCGCGGTGCTCCGAAGTGGGATAACCCTTATTTTGCTTCCAATTGTACATCGGGAATTCCTCATGTATCTGTTCCATATAAGCATCCCGATAAGTTTTTGCCAATACCGAGGCCGCAGCAATGCTCAAAAACTCGGCGTCTCCTTTGATGATACACTGATGCGGAACGTTTTCGTAGTTTTTAAATCGATTGCCGTCGACTAAAATGTGCTCCGGACATTCTTTCAATTGTTTGATCGACTCGTGCATCGCAAGGATTGAAGCATTCAGAATATTGATCTCGTCAATTTTTTCCATAAAAACATGAGAAACCGCAAAACAAATGGCTTGTTCTTCAACTACATTCCGCAGTAAGTTCCTCATGTTCTTGTTTAGTTGTTTTGAATCATTGAGCAGTGCGTTTTCAAAAGTATCTGGTAAGATGACAGCTGCTGCAGTTACAGGTCCCGCCAAGCAACCCCGACCCGCTTCGTCGGTTCCGCACTCTTTCAGATGATTATGGAATTTGAGTTTTAACACCTTGCGAAAATAATATTTTCTCTGTGGATTTTCCAGAATTTCGATGTTAATGTTGGGGAACAGAAAAATCAGATAAAGAATGATTGCGCCCCGATTTCTAATTTTATAAAAACAAAAAACTTACTTCCCTTTTCTAATCCGTATTAATTACTTTTGTACGGCTATTAAAAATTGAAATGCACAGAGTTTTATTTTTCTTGCTTCTACTAACACTGCCAATCTTTGTTTGTGCTCAAACCGTACGTCCTACACGTTCAATAGGAGTTGATGGCAATATAATGGATGAAGGTCCTTCAAAACCTGGCGTGATTTCCAAGAAAGATAAACCCAGCATTACCGCGTATAAAATAATTACGGTCAATAAAGACACAACTTTTGTTGACACAACGCTCCATATATATAAGGACTACAAATTCAATTATTTAAGAAAAGATAATTTTGAACTGCTTCCTTTTTCCAACGTCGGACCAAAATACAATCAGTTGAGTTACAGTTTTGATGATAAATTTTCGCCAATAGGAGGGTTTGGTGCAGAATCAAAGCATACCAATTTTTATGAGGCAGATGATATTTTTTATTATCACGTTCCAACACCCTTAACCGAACTATATTTCAAAACAGCCGTTGAACAAGGACAACAGCTTGATGCGTTTTTTACCACGAATGTCAAACGGAATTTCAATTTTTCGATTGCTTATAAAGGAGTTCGTTCGTTGGGGAATTATAAAAGATCATTGACCAGTTCGGGAAATTTTCGATCTACGGTCAATTATCATACTTTAAATAAAAGGTATCAACTAAAAATGCATTTTGTTTCCCAAGATATCCTCACACAAGAAAGCGGCGGATTAACAGCTGGGGCAATTCAGCAATATCTAGAAGATTCGGAAGAGGTTGGTGATCGTTCACTTCTGGAAGTAAATTTAACGGGAGCAGAAAATGTTTTAAAGGGAAAACGATTTTATCTCAACCAAGTTTATCAAATATCCAAAAGTGATTCACTATCACGAAATTCACTGACGGTAGGACACATTTTGAATTTTTCAGATAAAAAATATCTTTTCCAACAAACAACGCCTTCGCCACTATTAGGTCCATCTTTTCAAGAAAACAATTTAAGGGATGAAGTGAAAAGGGAGGATGTTTATAATGAAGTTTTTGTGGGATTAAAAAATAAAAGCCTGGGCGAACTTAGATTGGATGCCGGTCTCACCAATTACAATTACGGATATAATTCCATTATTCATTTTGAAACCGAAACAATCCCAAACCGTTTGATTGGTGAAACCGTTTCGGTGGGCGCCCAATACACCAACAATTTTGCGGGTTTTGATATAGAACTGAGTTCTAAAGCCAATATTTTGGGTGATGTGCAAGGAAATTTTCTGGGCGGTCAGGTTTCCTATACTTTAAATGAAAATAATGCAGTCGCCGTAAAGCTGCAAACAAAAAGCGAACAACCAAATTTTAATTTCTTGTTGTACCAAAGCGACTATATAAACTATAATTGGAACACACATTTTAAAAATGAAAAAACCAATTTATTGTCGGCGCAACTTGAATCAAAAAACATAGCGAATCTGGAGCTGAGTTTTGGCCAGATCAACGACTACGCGTATTTTGCCCTCAATCAGGATTCATTGGTCAATCCGTATCAGTCTGGCGAACAAGTAGAATTTGTCAAGATGAAGGCAAGTAGGCAGTTCGAATTCGGAAAATTTGCTTTAGACAATACCTTATTATATCAAAAAGTCCTCAAGGCAGACGATGTTCTAAATATGCCCCAATTTGTGACCCGTAATACTTTTTATTATCAAGATCATTGGTTCAAAAAGGCACTTTTCTTACAAACTGGTTTCACCTTTAAATATTTTTCCAACTATCGCATGAATGGTTATGATCCGGTTTTGTCCGAATTTTATGTTCAAAACCATACAGAATTCGAAGGTTTTCCCATGCTCGATTTTTTCTTTAATGCTAAAATCAAACAAACAAGGATATTTTTCAAATTGGAAAATCTGGACGACGCGCTTCTGGGCAACGACAATTTCTCTGCACCATCTTATCCACACCGGGATTTCACGATCCGTTTTGGACTGGTGTGGAATTTCTTTCTCTAATTACTTGGGCGTTCCCTTCGGGCCGGGCTTTCGCTACTCGCTTTTTCATTTCGGAAAAAAGAAATGAAAAGAGCTCAAACACGCCGCTCAATCCCTAACGCAAAAAGTCAAAAAGTTAAAAAGTTGAAAGAGAAAAGAGGAAAAGAAGGAAAGAGGCTCAACCTCAAACCCCAACCACCCGCAACCAGCAACCCGCAACTTTCCCAAACCCCAATCCCAAACAACCGTTCCCTAATCCCCAATCCCACAACCGTTTAAAACAGCGGTTTTGTTAAATGTGAAAAAAAC
>DASSWB010000043.1:0-11345 GCA_035705495.1 Salinimicrobium sp.
GAAATCAGGGCGAGAACCATTCCGAAGAAAAAACGGGTTTCCACTTGAAAGATGATATAAAGTCCGATGATCACGAAGATCCCGAAAAACACTTCATAAAGAATAATTTTTCGTTTGTAAAAAATGGGTTCCAGAATAGAAGTAAAAAAGGCACCGGTAGATAATACCGCCAACGTAATCGAAACATTTGAAACCTTGATGGCACCAAAGAATGTGAGCCAGTGCATTGCAATGACAAGACCGGCGACCAAAAGGACCAATAATGTTCTGGGTGGAACACGGAATTTCTTTTTTTTCAGTTTTAAAAATCCGAAAATCAGGATACTCGCCAGAAGCATCCTATACCAGACCAACGGCACGGCATCAAGAGAAATAAGCGCACCCAGTACTGCTGTGAATCCCCAAATAAAAACAATTAAGTGAAGATGCAGGTAACTTTTTAATTTATCGTTTGGCATTGTAGAGCAGGTAAATTGCTAAAATTCCGAAGGTCACATTGGGGAACCATACCGCTAGAATCGGTGAGAAAGTTGATTGCTCTGCCATGGTTCCGAAAACTTTATCAAAGAAAATAAAAATGAATGCAAGCGCAATTCCCACTGCAAGGTTAACTCCCATTCCCCCGCGTCTTTTCATGGAAGAAACCGCAACCGCAATAACAGTGAGAATAAATGCTGAAACTGGAATACTCCAGCGTTTGTATGCCACTACCTGATAGGTATTGATATTTGCCGAACCGCGTCTTTTTTCTTTTTCAATAAATTCTTTAAGCTCTGAATAATTCAATGTTTCGGCGATGTATGAAACCGGTGTCAATTCGTCAAATTCAAAAGGAAGTATGGTGTCGATGCTTTCTTTTTCAATAATAATATCATTTCGTTCCCCAATGATTCTTTTCCTGTAATCGTAAAGTGTATAGGTAGAATCTTCTTCATGATATTGCAAACGTGAAGCACTGATTTTAAATTCCATTTCATTTTCTTGGAAATGCTCTAAAGTAAAATTTCGGGCGGAATTGGATTTAGGTTGAAAGTTGGTGGCATAAATAAATTCATCGTCGTTGATTTGTTTGTAAACATCTACCGTTTGTTGTGCGTCCTTGCCCCTTTTTAAATATTGATATATAAATTCGTTAAAGCCCTTGCTAGCACTGGGTGCCAAATACATTCCGAGTATCAATGCACCAATGCATACGATTGTTGCACCTATTAAATAAGGTCTCAAGAATCTCCAAAAAGAAACCCCACTACTTAAAAAGGCTATAATTTCAGTGTTATTGGCAAGTTTCGAAGTAAACCAAATCACCGAAAGAAACAAGAACAACGGAAACAGAAGATTGGCAAAATAAATAGTGAAATCGATGTAGTAATAAACAATTTCAATAAATGGCACCTGATTGGCGATCATTTTATCAATTTTCTCTGCAAGATTTACGATTATTCCTATGGGAATAAACAAAATCAGCAGCATAATAAAAGTGCCTAGATACCTTTTTAATATGTACCAATCAAGAATTTTCAAATTAGAGTCGGTTGTTTAATTTTTTCACCATCATGTTTTTCCAAGTAACAAAATCTCCTGCTATGATATGTTTTCGTGCTTCCCGTACGAGCCACATATAAAATCCGAGGTTATGAATTGTTGCAATTTGTTTGCCAAGCATTTCATTTACCGTAAACAGATGTTTTACGTAAGCTTTTGTGTAATAAGTATCTACGTAAGTGTGTCCCATTTCATCAAGCGGAGAAAAATCATCTTCCCATTTTTTGTTTTTCAGGTTGATGGTTCCTTCGGAAGTAAACAGCATTCCATTACGCGCATTTCTCGTTGGCATTACGCAATCGAACATATCTACACCCAAGGCAATGTTTTCCAAAATATTCACCGGTGTTCCCACGCCCATTAAGTAACGTGGTTTGTCCTGCGGAAGTATTTTGGTCACCACTTCTGTCATTGCATACATTTCTTCGGCAGGTTCGCCCACAGACAAACCCCCAATTGCGTTTCCTTCAGCTCCAACCGATGCTATATATTCTGCGGATTGCATTCGTAAATCCTTATACGTACTTCCTTGGACAATTGGGAACAATGCTTGGTTATGCCCGTATGACAAAGGTGTTTTTTCAAGATGAGAAATACATCGATCAAGCCACCTGTGCGTCATATGCATGGAACGTTTCGCATATTTATAATCACATGGATAAGGAGTACATTCGTCAAAAGCCATGATAATATCCGCACCAATATCCCGTTGAATTTCCATTACTTTTTCAGGAGTAAAAAGATGGTATGAACCATCAATATGAGATTTGAATTTTACGCCTTCTTCCTTTATTTTTCTGTTTGCCGAAAGTGAATAAACCTGATACCCACCACTATCGGTCAAGATATTTCGATCCCAATTCATGAATTTGTGCAATCCACCTGCTTTTTTGAGGATTTCGGTATGCGGTCTCAAGTATAAATGATAAGTGTTTCCCAGAATGATATCGGGATTGACTTCTTCTTTCAATTCTTTCTGATGAACCCCTTTAACGGAAGCAACGGTTCCCACGGGCATAAAAATTGGAGTTTCTATTTTTCCGTGATCGGTGGTGATTGTTCCCGCCCTTGCGCTGCTCTGCGCATCTTTTCCTATTAATTCAAACTTCATATATATGATCCTACGATGGGCGCAAAGATACTTAACTAAATTTCATTTTTTGAATACGCTTTGTTAGTATTTAGCACAAATTGGTTAATAACAATGCTTTCTGTCATTTTGTGCAGGCTCTTTAAAAAGCTTACTTTTGTTTTTTTTAAAAATCAAAAAATGCCAAATACACAAAAATTGGAAGATTTTGCTTCCCAAGTCAGAAGGGATATCCTTCGGCAGGTTCATAAGGTAAATTCGGGACATCCAGGAGGGTCATTGGGCTGCACGGAATTTTTTACGGTTCTATATCAGGAAATCATGGACCGCAAGGAAAATTTTGAAATGGATGGAATTGGTGAAGATTTGTTCTTCCTATCCAACGGTCATATTTCTCCAGTTTTTTACAGTGTGCTTGCCAGAAGCGGATATTTCCCAGTAGAAGAATTAAATACTTTTAGACACATAAATTCACGTTTACAAGGTCATCCTACTACTCACGAAGGATTACCGGGCGTTCGAATTGCGTCCGGATCTTTGGGTCAAGGACTTTCAGTGGCTTTGGGAGCTGCGCAAGCCAAAAAACTGAATGGCGATAAGCACTTGGTTTATACATTGCACGGTGACGGAGAACTTCAAGAAGGTCAAAACTGGGAAGCAATCATGTATGCGGCAGGAAAGAAGGTAGATAACATCATTGCGACTGTCGATTTAAACAAACAACAAATTGATGGTTGTACCGATGACGTTTTGCCAATGGGCGATTTAAGGGCAAAATTTGAAGCTTTTGGTTGGGATGTTTTGGAAGTGGAAAACGGAAATGATATTTCCTCCGTAAAAAAAGGTTTGACCGAAGCAAAAACCCGAACAGGAAAAGGCAAACCCGTTTGTGTTTTATTGCATACAGTAATGGGGCACGGAGTTGATTTTATGATGCACACACATGCTTGGCACGGCGTGGCTCCAAATGATGAACAATTGGAAAAAGCACTATCACAAAACCCAGAAACTTTAGGGGATTATTAAAAAGACACGATGAAAAAATATACTGATTCAGGAAAAAAAGATACGCGTTCTGGTTTTGGAGCTGGTTTGGCTGAACTGGGAAAAACAAACGAAAATGTAGTCGCCCTATGTGCCGATCTTACAGGATCTTTAAAAATGGATGAATTCAAGGCGAATCATCCAGAAAGATTTTTTCAAATCGGGATTGCGGAAGCAAACATGATTGGAATTGCTGCGGGAATGACCATTGGTGGGAAAATTCCTTTTACGGGTACGTTCGCAAATTTCTCGACGGGTCGCGTTTACGATCAAATAAGACAAAGTGTGGCGTATTCAGGAAAAAATGTTAAAATCTGTGCTTCACATGCGGGGTTAACTTTGGGAGAAGATGGAGCAACCCACCAAATTCTGGAAGATATTGGATTGATGAAAATGTTGCCGGGAATGACCGTCATCAATACCTGTGATTACAACCAAACAAAAGCAGCTGCGATTGCAATTGCTAATCATGAAGGTCCGGTTTATCTCAGATTTGGTCGGCCAAAAGTAGCAAATTTCACTGCGGAAGATCAAACTTTTGAAATTGGAAAAGCCGTAAAACTTACGGAAGGAAGTGATGTAACAATAATTGCCACAGGACACTTGGTATGGGAAGCTTTACAAGCAGCCGAAGCATTGGAAGCACAAGGAATAAGCGCGGAAGTCATCAATATCCATACAATTAAACCTTTGGATGAAGAAGCCATTATTTCTTCAGTTAAAAAAACGGGTTGTGTGGTAACGGCCGAAGAACATAATTATCTTGGTGGTTTGGGTGAAAGTGTTTCAAGAACATTATCCCAGCATCTACCTACGCCTCAGGAATTTATTGCGACCAAAGATACTTTTGGGGAAAGTGGCGTTCCAGAACAGTTAATGGAGAAATACGGATTAAATTCCGAAGCTATTAAAAATGCTGCCATCAAAGTTATTGGCAGAAAGTAATTAAGAGATTTTTAATAGTTACAGCCTTTCAACGTTAATTTTGTTGAAAGGCTTTTTTATTTTAACAACATTTGCAACGTAAAATGCGTTTTTTTAATCTTAACCCGTTAAAAATTAAAATATGAAAAAATTTTTGATCGTAATAAGTTTGGTTTTTTTCTCAAACCTTTCTGCCCAAACAGATTTTGGTGTAGTAGCCGGTGTCAACTACGGTGATAATGGAGAAATAGAATTTCAGGATCTTTCCACCTCGGGAGAAGATGTTTATTCCGAAAAAGCCGACAGCAAAGTGGGTTATCATTTTGGATTGTACTTTAGAGCTTACCTAACGGAATCGCTTTTTTTAAAACCAGAAGTTTTGTACACGCAAACAAAAAGCTCCTACAACTATAATAACGAAGATGCTGATTATACGGTTACGAAAATCGATTTGCCGATCTTGGTCGGATTTGAAGTAATTGGTCCCTTACAAATATTTGGAGGTCCAAGCTTACAGTATATCACCGATCATGAAATGGAAGGTGTGACCTTTGGTGAGATTGAAAATGAATTTACCGTCGGTGTTCAATTTGGCGCTGGTTTGCAATTTGGTCGCTTCGGAATTGACGCTCGATATGAACGCGGATTGAGTGAAAACGAAGCCGAAGTTTTAGATCTTGACAGCACCGTTAGCGGAATCCAACGAATTGACACAAGACCGAATCAATTTATCTTAAGTCTATCAGTGGATTTTTAATTTTTCCAACACAAAAAAACGCCCCAATGAGGGCGTTTTTTTGTATTCGGTATTTACTTTTTTCTATTCAGCATCCAAATAATCTGGAATACCATCGCCATCCGTATCGGGATAGGAAATAGTTCCATCTTCGTTGATCACAATTTCTTCCGAAGTTAAATCTCCATCTCCATCGTCATCAACATCTAAATAATCGGGTACAAAATTTCCGTTTGTATCATCATCGAAATCATCAGCAAGAAAACCGTCCCCATCAATATCTTCCAAATAAGAAGGAACACCGTCATGATCATGATCTGCTTCGTTCTTCCCATAAAGTTCCAATCCGAAAATCAACGGACTATATTGCGGGATATTTGAGGTAATTGGAGGTAATGAATAATATGCGAGCCCTGAAGGCATGAATACGGCACCAATTCCGTAATCATTGTTCCAAGCAATCGTATTATCCGGGTTTATAACAAAACCGGTAGCTCCACGAAATTCTATAACTCCTTCCGTAAAACCAGGCAAAACCGAAGGCAAATCAAACCAAACAGGCGTAACAGTAGCGTCAAAAATTTCACCGTTCAACAACTGGCCTCTGTAAGTTACATAGGTGGAATCGGCAAAAGTGGGTTGCGTCCCTTCGCCTTCTCTAATTTTCAAAATATAAACGGTATAATCAACATCATCCCATGTTACTTCCTTTTCTTCCAAAAGTGGAGATTCCATGATTGGTGTTTTATCTGAATTCTCTCCAGCTATCGTGTCAAATCTGACTTTATAATCAAATCCTGCGGGTGGACTTTGAAATTCTTCGTAATTATAAAAATGGGTTTCAAGAAAGCTGCGTAGTGAATCATCATCTATCAATGTCTGTTCGGCTCTATCTCTCTCAGGAATAACAGGAAACGAATTATCGTCATCCTTTTTACAGGAACCTGCAAAAACCAAAAGAAAAACTAATCCCATCAATAAAAACCCTTTCAATCTCATCATTGCTAATTTTTAGGGCTGCAAGATACAATATTCTTGTATTTTTGTTTAGTGAATCACTGGGAATTGGAAAAAAAATGAGAGTCGATAAATTTCTTTGGTTTGTGAGAATTTACAAAACCCGAAGTATTGCAACCAATGCATGCAAAAATGGAAAAGTGAAAGTGAATGGTGAATCGGTAAAACCTTCCCGCGAAGTCTATCCCGCTGATGAGCTAATAGTAAGAAAAGATCAAATAGATTACCAATTACAGGTTTTGGACTATCCCAAAAGCAGGGTTGGCGCAAAGTTGGTCAGTTTATATATTTTGGACAAGACTCCAAAGGATGCATTTGAAGCAAAGGATTTACTCAAATATTCTCAAGATTACTACAGAAAAAAAGGAACGGGACGTCCCACGAAAAAAGATAGGCGGGATATAGATGATTGGTTTGAAGGACCCGAAGATTCCGAAGAAAAAAATAAAGAGGACTAATTTTTGATTTTGAAAAAATGGAAACAACCACGGAAAAAATTATTTATCGGAAGGAACAAATCCAACATAAAATCAGGAGGATTGCGTTTCAGATATACGAAAACAATGTAGAAGAATCTTCCATTATTCTAGCCGGAATTGCGGAAAATGGTTTTATACTGGCAGAACGGTTAAAAATAGAAGTCGAAAAAATCTCGGAGATACAGGTAAAACTGTGCAAAGTCAATATTGATAAAAAGAATCCGCTGAAAGGCGAAATAACCACTTCTTTGGAACCCAAGGAATACACGGACAAATCCATCGTTTTGGTTGATGACGTTCTGAATTCGGGCACCACATTAATTTATGGGGTACGACATTTTCTCTCCGTTCCCTTAAAACAATTCAAAACAGCGGTACTTGTAAACAGAAATCATAAAAAATATCCCGTAAAAGCTGATTTCAAAGGAGTTTCACTCTCCACCTCGCTTCACGAAATTGTAGAAGTGGATTTTAATGAAAATATGGATGTTATACGATTAGTCTAACCTTTCAATGATTTCCGCAACTACTTTTTGTGGCGTTTTATTATCGATCGATACGATGAAATCACTCTGATTATAATAGAAGTTCCGCTCGAATAAATGTTTTTGAATATATTCCAATAAATCTTCTGGAGATTGAATATGCTGGATTAAAGGTCTGAAGTTTTTTTCCCTAGAAAGTATTCCGGTTAAATTTTCAGCCGAAGATTTCAGATAAACCAATTGAATCTCTGGATTGTCCTTGATCAATTGCAAATTTTGGCCATAACAGGGTGTTCCTCCACCTAGAGAAAGTACAATATTTTTTTTTTCTTCCAAAAACCTCATCAGAACTTCGGTTTCCTTCTTTCTAAAATATATTTCACTTTTGGTTTCAAAAATTTGAGGTATTGATTTTTGTTCTGAATTTTCAATAACATCGTCTAAATCGGCAAACGGAATTTGTAGTTTTTGAGCTAACAGCTTACCGATTGTTGTTTTTCCAGCACCCATATAACCACAAAGAAATATTTTCATTAATTAATTATTTGATTTTCAAGATTAAAAGAAAGCATTTACTGTTAAAAACAAATTTATGGGATTTTCTTCTTGAAAAATAAATTAATGTCGGTATATTTGCACCCGCATTCACAAAAGCATTGTGAAGACCTGATAGCTCAGTTGGTAGAGCATCTCCCTTTTAAGGAGAGGGTCCTGGGTTCGAGTCCCAGTCAGGTCACTTTTTATTTTTCAGTTTTACTTTAAAAACTGTTTTGTTCATTTTTTTTGTTGAGACCTGATAGCTCAGTTGGTAGAGCATCTCCCTTTTAAGGAGAGGGTCCTGGGTTCGAGTCCCAGTCAGGTCACTTTCACCACATGTTCTTGCTTCTGCAAGCAACCTGCCCAGGTGCTGGAATTGGTAGACAGGCATGGTTGAGGGCCATGTGTCCATTAGGGCGTGCGGGTTCAAGTCCCGCTCTGGGTACAAAATTGATTTTTTTAAGTTATAAAAAGCAACAAAGTAATTTTGTTGCTTTTTTTATTCCGCCAAATTCGGCTTGGTTTGGTTCAATGCGTAAATGGCAAAGCTGCCAAGCCAATGACTTGCTTCGTAAGTATCCTTTGTTATCTGCTCCAAAGATCCAGAAATTAAATTGTTCGCCGGAGCTTTTAAATGTTCGTATTGTTCCGGATATTGATTCGCCAATCCATATAAAACCCATGCGCGACTGAAATTCACACCTTCCAAATGCACCAGTTTTCCATCCTTTCTTTCTGAAACTTCTGTGGAAGGCATCGAAAAATCAACATTTTTTATTTCTGGAAAAAAGTCTTTGATCCATAAATCGAAAGCGGTTTGCGGTAAAACCCTTCTCATAATATCAATTTCTTCAAAACAGGGAGAAAGAAAATCAAAACCGCTTGGCTCGTATTCAACGGGACAATCTTTATCTTTGAGATAGTACGTATTGGCTCTGTTTTTCACCAAATCCATCAGTTCAACGTTCTCCGTTGATTCTGCAAAGTCATAAATAAACACCAAAGCAAATGCCGTATTTGCGTGTTCGCCTGTCCTTACCGGAAATTTTAATTTTGGCAAAAATTCAGAAGTTTTTTTAACGATAAGCAAAGTCAGTGGTTGCAGGTTTTCTTCAAGTTCCCTTGCCAGAGGATCTTCCCATTTATGCAGCTCTTCGGCAAGTTTTAAATACCACGACCATCCGTAGGTCCGCTCGAACAACTTGCTACTGCTTCGGTTAAAATAGGCGACCTCTCCTGAAATGTTTTCTTTTGACAAAGATTTCTGCAATTGTTCTTTAATCTGTTCCGCTTTTTTCAAATCAGGAAAATTCCGAAGTAAATTCACCAATGACCAATGTGCATGTACAGATGAATGCCAATCAAAACAACCGTAAAAAGCTGGATGTAACTCTTTAGGTTCACCTATTTCACCCTTATTGGTCAATGTTTGGTCTAACTTATTTGGATATTCCTGAGAGATACAGTTTAGGGGAAGTTCAACCAGCTTATTTGCTTGTTCCAAAGTCAAAGTAAGTTTTGGGGCTTCAAAAACGGGTTCTTCAATGGGTATGATTTCCTCTACAGCTTCTTTATCTCCCTTTTTACAACTATAGAGGGTCAGTATTAACAAGGAAACAATAAAGATTTTTTTCATTTCAATTTTTTAGAATTAATTATCCAAGCCAACCGTCCCTATCCAAACTTCTATATTGAATTGCTTCACTTAAATGAATTCCTTGAACCGTTTCAGATCCTTCTAAATCCGCTATTGTTCTGGAAACTTTTAAAATCCGATCATATGCCCGGGCCGAAAGATTCAGTCTTTCCATTGCCGTTTTGAGCAATTGTTTGGAAGAATCATCCAATTTACAAAATTCTCTAATTTGTTTCACTCCCATTTGGGCATTATAATGAATATTTACAAAATTTTTAAATCTTTCTGTTTGTAACTCCCTTGCCACGGTCACTCTTTTTCTAATTTCAATACTGCCCTCCCCTTTTCTGTGGTCTTCACTTAATTTTTCAAATGGAACGGGTGTGACTTCAATATGAATATCGATTCGGTCCAGCAATGGTCCGCTGACTTTACTCAGATACCGTTGCATTTCCGCAGGAGAAGATGTCATGGGAGCATCGGGATCGTTGAAATAGCCACTCGGACTTGGATTCATACTTGCCACTAACATAAAACTTGAAGGATATGTAATCGTAAATTTCGCCCTTGAAATTGTCACTTCGCGATCTTCTAAGGGTTGGCGCATGACTTCAAGCACCGATCTTTTGAATTCAGGCAATTCATCGAGAAATAAAACACCGTTGTGTGACAAAGAAATTTCTCCTGGCTGCGGATAAGTTCCGCCGCCGACAAGTGCCACATCGCTAATTGTGTGATGCGGATTCCTAAAAGGTCGCTGTCCCATCAATCCCAAATTCTCTTTTAACCTTCCAACAACACTATGGATTTTGGTTGTTTCCAAAGCTTCATGTAAGGTCATTGGCGGCAAAATACTCGGTAAGCGTTTCGCCAACATTGTTTTTCCCGATCCTGGAGGTCCGATGAGAATTACATTATGCCCGCCAGCAGCAGCAATTTCCATACAGCGTTTAACCGATTCCTGACCTTTTACATCTGAAAAATCAAATTCCGGTTGCTCCAGTTCTTTGTAGAAATCGGCACGGGTATCGACAACGGTTTGCTCGAGATCAATGTCTTTATCAAAAAAATTAATGACTTCGGAAATGTCACTTACCCCGAAAACCTTCAGTCCATCTACAATCGCCGCTTCTTTTGCGTTTTGCTTCGGAAGGATGAAGCCTTTAAAACCTTCTTCCTTCGCTTTTATGGCAATGGGAAGCGCACCGCGAATTGGTTGCAGACTCCCATCCAACGAAAGTTCTCCCATAATAAGATAATCGGCAATGTCTTCGGCTTTTATTTGTCCTGAGGCGATTAAAATTCCTATGGCAAGCGTGAGATCGTAAGCAGAACCTTCTTTTCTTAAATCGGCAGGCGCCATGTTGATTGTTATTTTCTTTCCGGGAAGTTTGTATCCATTGTTGGTAAGTGCGGCAGCAATCCGGTAGCTACTTTCTTTTATTGCACTATCGGGCAATCCTACCAAATGATAGGCAATTCCTTTACTTATGTTCACTTCTACCGTAATTGTCGTTGCTTCCACCCCAAAAACGGCGCTTCCATAAACTTTTATCAGCATTTATTTTATTTTCTCGGAAAATACTTCTTTTAATATAATCACTGAATTTATCGAAGAAATTATAGATGTATTACTTATAAATCATGATGAATGGTCAACGGAAAAAATGCAAAATGAAACATTTTTAAATTGAAAAAAATGATGCGGAAAAATCGTATTTTTATTTCCTGAAAAAATGCTATGGAAGAACAAAAAGAAGGTTACGAGGAAATGAGAGACCGACGCGAATCAAAGAACGGGCGAAGGATTTTTCACGCTTTTTTGGTTTGCGTAATCATTGGAATTGCCGTTGTT
>DASSWB010000044.1:0-14399 GCA_035705495.1 Salinimicrobium sp.
AGCTTCGGTTCCTTGTTTTAGTGTTACCACAGGTTCTGTATTGTTATTGATGGCATCGGCAAAAGTTTCGAGCTCATCCAAGATCGCGTTGTTTTCTGAAATACTCGGATTGTCAAAATAAATTTGTTTTTTCACACCTTCGGCATTTTGAAGGATCATCGCAAAGTCATCCGGATTTTCGGGAACTTCCTTCATTTTTACAACTTCACATTTTTTCTCAAGAAAATCCACCGAGATGTATGCGTCTTTTTGAAAGAACCTGGCTTTTCTCATGTTTTTCAGAGAAATTCGACTCGCGGTAAGATTTGCAACGCATCCATTTTCAAATTCGATTCGTGCGTTCGCAATATCGGGAGTGTCACTGATTACCGAAACCCCGCTCGCACTTATTATTTTTACTTCGGATTTTACCACGCTTAAAATCGCATCAATATCGTGGATCATTAAATCTAAAACCACTGGAACATCTGTGCCACGTGGATTGAATTCTGCCAATCGATGCGCTTCTATGAACATCGGATTTACTATAGTGGAAGCTACAGCCATAAAAGCGGGATTGAATCTTTCAACATGTCCCACCTGGCCTTTGACTTTAAATTCTTCTGCCAGTCGTGTTAACTCTTCCGCTTCTTCAACCGTATTTGTAATTGGTTTTTCAATAAACAAATGTTTCCCGGCTTGGATTGCTTTCTTTCCAACATCAAAATGGGAAAGCGTAGGGGTCACAACATCAACTACATCTACGGCTTCAATCAAATTATCTATTTGGTCGAAATATTTATAGCCAAATTCTTCTTCTATTTGCTTTGCATTTTCTTCATTGGCATCATAGAAACCAACAAGTTCATATTTATTGGATTCATTCAATAGGCGCAAATGGATTTTACCCAAATGTCCCGCACCTAAAACTCCGACCTTCAGCATATTTTTAGTTTTGTACAAAAATAACATTTCTTGCGCTATCGCCAAGATTATATTAAGGCTTTGCTTTTTCGGAAATGAAAAATGATTTATATTTAAGGAAGCAATAAAATCTTATGTATTTTTATCCACAGAAAAATATCATTTTGCGAGCAGATACTTTAAAGCATAAGGGGAAAAGGCTACAATTGGCCGAAGTTTTAGTGGAAAAAGGAATAAAGAACAAACCAGTTCTTGATGCCGTTAAAAACATTCCGCGTCATCTTTTCATGGACAGTAGTTTTGAAGATCATGCCTATCAAGACAAAGCTTTTCCCATTGCTGCAGATCAAACAATTTCCCAACCTTATACAGTGGCTTTCCAAACCGAATTATTGGAAGTAAAAAAAGGAGATAAGATTCTTGAAATTGGAACTGGAAGTGGTTATCAAACCGCGGTTTTATGTGAAATGGGAGCGAAGGTTTATAGCATTGAACGCCAACAGGAACTTTTTAAAAAAACAAAACTGTTCCTTTCCAAACTCGGTTACCGACCCAAATTGTTAAGTTTTGGAGATGGTTATAAAGGAATGCCCGAATATGCGCCTTTTAACGGAATCATTGTCACAGCAGGAGCACCATTTGTTCCGAAACCCTTATTGTCGCAATTGGAGATAGGTGGGAAATTGGTGATTCCGGTGGGAGAAAAGTTGCAAAAAATGACTGTATTTACCAGAAAATCCGAAAAGGAATTTGAAAAGAATGAATATGGTGATTTTCGGTTCGTTCCGCTTTTAGAAGATAAAAACTAAAAACCCGAAAGATGAAATTTTCCAGCAGAAAAAGTCCCTCGTTTACATTGATTATTTACGGTATGAATTTGTTCTTGTTATGTGTGATTTTTGTTGGATACAATGATCACCAAGAGGAATTCAATGAAATAATCTGGACGGATTTACTGTTGTTTTTGATCGTTGGATTTCTCTTTTGGGTGTATCATGACACGAGTTATAAAATAACCAAAAAGTATTTCAAATACAGAAGCGGCCCCATAAGAGGAAAAATAGAATTATCTCGAATAAAAGAGATCATAAAAGGTAAAACGCTTTGGACTGGTTTAAAACCTGCGACGGCAAGTAAAGGATTGATCATTAAATATGATAAATACGAACAGATTTATATAAGTCCGCAATCAAATGATGAATTTATTGAACAAATCCTTCAGCGCAATAATAATGTCAGAATTTTAGCTCGGGAAGAAGTTGATTTTTTAAAATAAAAAATTCTTGTAAATCAAATCCTTATTCCAATATATTCAGGAATTTAAGTCCGAAAATAAAAGCTGCATCCCTTTGTCCGTCTTGATTGGAAAGCACATAATCAATCCGTAGAAATTTTAATTTTCCAATTCCCAAATTATCGAGTCCGACGGAATATTCGGAATAGGGTTTTTCATCAAAATAAATGGCATGCGCGCCAACAACCAAATTCACGTTCAACTGGTTCAATAACGGAATTTTCCCCAAAAACCAACCATTAAAATTATGTTCAGCATGCACTTCAGCATAATTGTTATTTGTGCTCATGGCATAGTATGGAAGTAAATTGAATTGACCCACATAATTCGAAGAAGTGCCAATTCTTGTTTGGTTTCCATTGAAATGTTGGTAATCCAAAAAGGATATTTTTTCATTTTCAAAAAAGGTTCCTCCGCTGACTTGGTAACGGAATTCCCCAATGACACCTGGACTTAAAGTTTGTGTAACCATCGCACTTAAATGGTCAAAATTGTAGTCTTCGATTGTTGCGCCCAATCCTTTTTCGAATTTCACTGCGAGAATTGGATATTTATCTGATGTGATATTGAATTTCCCATCGGGATAAGTCATGAATTCCTGTCCAAAATTCATCACTCCCATGACACTCATTTTTACAATATTGTGTTCTAAGAACGGCACCGAATTGAAATCATAAGGTTGCAAAGGATTGTTGGAAGTATATATTTGATCTTCATTATCAATAATTACATGATCAGTAGCATTGAGCAAGGGTTTTCTGTTTTCAAAACTTAAATCTGTGTACAACTTGAACCCGTTGAACAATTCTTCTTGATAGCTGACCTGGGCGTATAAACGGTCAAAGATTTTCAAGTAATTTCTTTCGAAATAGATGGTCGTAATATCGTTCATTCGTTCCGAAATAGGTTCCCGATCATTGATTTGCTGTGTTTCGATTCCTCCCGAAATCGTTAAAATCGGTTTTGAAAAATTATTGAATTTATACTGGAAACCACCGTCTATCCTAAATCGATCATCGGCAAACCCATAATTGGCACCGCTAAAAATTCGATAATATCTGGTGTTGTTTTCGTCCAGGTTTTTTCTGAAGGAAACGTCTAAATCCGTGTTCCAACCTTGAACTGTGTTGAAATGCGTTCCGAAGAGCGGAGAACTGAAATTCAAATAATAATCTTTAATTGAATTTTGATAAGTATAACCAAAAAGTAGATCACTCACGGCAAATTTGTTATGAGACGTGTCAACAGAATCCAAGTAAGTTTTTGAATTTCGAACCTCTTGAATACTGTCTTTTTTTACGTAATCCTTGACTTCTTCTTGCGTCAACGGGACCGGCCGGTGCTTTTCCCAATAAATACTATCTTTTTCATTTGCTTCCGGATCAAAAACAAGGATTTCCTTGTCGAATGTTTTTTCATCGAAGTTGGGGGTAAAATCATAGTTGCTATAAACATGCACAAAACTTCCGTCGCCAGAAAAACCAAAAATGCCGAAACTGAATTCGATCGTTTGTGAAATCAAGACATAAGTTTTGTATTCTTCCGAATATTTGAAATTTTGTTTGAAAAATACTTCTTCCACGGGAGGAACCTGCATGGCTTCGCCTGTAGTTTTCAATTCAGCTCCAAAAATTTCCCAAGTTCCTTCCACGATGTAAATAATTCCGGAGAAAACCTTATCAGTCGGACGTTTTGGGATTACCTGAATCTTGTTGATCAAATTTCCGCGGTCATCATAAAAAACACCTTCCAATTTATAATTGTAATAATTGAAAGCAAAATCAGCAATTGGCGAAACAATTTCCCTGTTGAGCGTAAAAGTGTTGTTATAGAAAGTTGAATTGGATTCCAAAGCCGTATTCATGCTGAAACCGTTGTCATTACCACTAACTTTCGAAGCAATGATTTTCTCTTTGAAATTATCTGGAGCTTCATATTGTATTTTGGAAACGGTTTCGCTCAAATAAATAACGCCACTTCTTGTCGAGTCGAGACCACCGTTCAAATCACCAACTTCCTGACCTAGAATTTTCTCCGGAACATTTTTCAATCTCCAAATTCCTTTCGAGTAGAAATCAGCTGTATAATTTCCCAATTTTTTCAGGTTTTTCTTTCGGTTTGCAATTGCCGCACGAATAATTTTATTGGCCGGATTTTCGGTGCTTTGGACGAGTACCTCATCTAAACTCGTGGTTTCTTCTTGCATTTTGGCATCGAGCTCAAGAGGAAAAGAGGTAATATTGACGGGCTTTTTTAATGTTTTGTAACCCAAAAATTGAAAAACGACCACATGATTACCTTTTTCTGAAAAAGATAATTGATAATCACCATTCTCGTTGGAAGTGGTGCCAATAAAACTATTTTCAATGTATATATTAACAAAAGGCAAAGTATCTCCTTTTGTGCTGGTAACGGTTCCGGTGATCTGTGAAAAAACAGGAACGGAAAAAAGAAATAAAAGAGCGTAGGGAAGAGGTGATTTTTTCATTTCAAAAATTTGATTCCCCAAATTAAAGAAAATGAAATTTAACGAAAGTAATTAACGGAATTCTTTTTTTATACGATCCAATCTGCGGTCACTTTCACGTTCTTTGATCGTTTCTCTTTTGTCGTGCAGTTTTTTCCCTTTGGCAAGGGCAATAACCATTTTTGCCAATCCGCGGTCATTGATGAAAACTTGTAAAGGAACAATGGTGAGTCCCGAGGCTTTCACCTCTTTTTGCAACTTTCTCAACTCTTTTTTTTGGAGCAAAAGTTTTCGCTCGCTTTTTGGGTTGTGGTTGAAATGTGATGCATGGGAATATTCTTCAATATGCATATTGATGACAAATAATTCGTTCTTGTGGTTAAATTCACAAAAACTTTCGGCAATAGAAGCTTTACCTTCCCTTAGGGCTTTAATTTCCGTACCTGCAAGTTGAATCCCCGCAGTGTATTTATCAAGGATCTCAAATTCGAATTTTGCTTTCCTGTTTCGGATGTTTACCGTATTCTTCGTCATAGGCCAAAAATAACAAGTATTCTTTTAATTGCGGCGGAAAAGCATGGTTTTTTAAAATTGAAAAATATAACAATTTATTAGGAGAAATATGGGAAGGTCTTGAGACGCAAAAAGTGTTTTAGATGGTATCTTTAATTATATTAACCACTTAAAAAGGAAATCATGAACGACGATTTAATTGAAGGAAAATGGAAACAGGTGAAAGGCCAGTTTAAACAAAAATATGGAGATCTTACCGATGATGACATGACTTATTCTGAAGGAAAATTCGATGAAATGTTGGGTCGACTTCAGGAAAAAACAGGTAGGACCAAGGAAGATCTCAAAGATGAAATTGACCGATTATAATCTTTTTTTTATATGCTATGAAAAAGAGAATTCCCGAACTTGAAAAAGTTCGGGTTTTTTGTTTTTGAAAAAACCTCATTCTGAACGAGCGCTAGCGGAGTGAAGAATCTATGAATTAAAAGCAGAATGCTAATACGCCAGAGATTCCTCCTACGTCCGAATGACAAACAAGATTCCTCTTCCGTTGGAATGGCAAACAAGATTTCTCTTCCGTTGGAATGACTCAATGAAAGTATCTATTCCACTTCTATATCCGTATCCTCATTTCTAAACACCAATTGGTTGTCAAATTCGTCAAGTAGAATAATACTTTCGGTTTTTACATTTCCGCCAAGGATCTCTTTGGAAAGTTTATTTAAAACCTCCCTCTGAATAACCCTTTTTACCGGTCTTGCACCAAACTGCGAATCGAATCCGCGTTCGGCAAGATACGCTATTGCTTCGGGCGTTGCATCCAAAGTGATTCCTTGTTGTGCCAGCATTTTGGTAATTCCTTTTAATTGAAGTCCGACGATTTCTTTGATGTTCTGTGTCGTTAGCGGTGTAAACATCACAATATCATCAATCCTGTTCAAGAATTCTGGTCTTACGGTTTGTTTCAGTAAACCTAAGACTTCAACCTTGGCTCCTTCAATTGCAGATTCAACATCTTTGACATTCTCAAACTTTTCTTGGATGATTTGCGCTCCCATGTTTGAAGTCATGATGATAATCGTGTTCCTGAAATCCGCCAGCCTTCCTTTATTGTCGGTCAGCCTTCCTTCATCCAAAACTTGTAACAGAATATTGAAGGTGTCGGGATGTGCTTTTTCAATTTCATCAAGTAAAACAACAGAATAAGGTTTTCTTCGGACCGCTTCGGTTAATTGTCCGCCTTCATCGTAACCAACGTATCCGGGAGGTGAACCAATCAATCTACTCACAGCGTGTCGTTCTTGATATTCGCTCATGTCAAGCCGCGTCATTGCGTTTTCATCATCAAAAAGATATTCTGCAAGAGCTTTTGCCAATTCCGTTTTTCCGACACCGGTTGTTCCCAGAAAGAGAAAGGAACCAATCGGTTTTTTCTGATCTTGTAATCCCGCCCGACTTCTTCTTACCGCATCACTAACGGCAGCAATTGCTTCTTCTTGACCAACAATTCTTTTGTGAAGTTCGTCTTCTAGTTTTAGTAATTTCTCACGTTCACTCTGAAGCATTTTTGTTACCGGGATTCCGGTCCATTTCGCAACAACTTCAGCGATATCTTCATTGGTCACTTCTTCTTGAATCAGCGATTTTCCGCCTTGGTTTTCTTCCAATTGCTTCTGAAGACTTTCCAAACGTTCTTGTACTTCTTTGATTTTTCCGTAACGCAATTCCGCTACTTTTCCGTAATCACCTTCACGTTCTGCACGTTCTGCTTCCAACTTAAAATTCTCAATATCCGTTTTTGCCGATTGAATATTATCAACCATTTCTTTTTCACTTTTCCATTGCGCATTCAATTCGGTTCTGTCTTCTTTCAAGTTAGCCAGTTCCGCACGCAAAATTTTCAGTTTTGATTCGTCCTTTTCACGTTTGATGGCTTCGATTTCAATTTCAAGTTGCATTATTTTCCGATCCAGAACATCGAGTTCTTCAGGTTTCGAATTTATTTCCATCCTAAGTTTGGAAGCCGCTTCATCCATCAAATCGATCGCTTTATCAGGTAAAAACCTGTTAGTGATATATCTCTGAGAAAGTTCAACAGCAGCGATAATAGCTTCGTCTTTGATTCTGACTTTATGATGGGTTTCATATTTCTCTTTGATTCCGCGTAAAATCGAAATCGCACTTTCGGTATCAGGTTCTTCCACCATGACTTTCTGAAATCGGCGTTCTAAAGCTTTGTCCTGTTCAAAATATTTCTGGTATTCGTCTAGCGTTGTCGCTCCAATCGCTCTCAATTCGCCACGAGCCAGTGCAGGTTTCAAAATGTTTGCTGCATCCATTGCACCTTGTCCGCCACCAGCGCCCACAAGCGTGTGTATTTCGTCAATAAACAGAACGATATCACCCTCACTTGATGTTACCTCTTTGATCACCGCTTTTAAACGTTCTTCAAATTCCCCTTTAAATTTTGCGCCCGCAATCAAAGCACCCATATCCAGCGAAAAAATTTGTTTATCCTTCAAGTTTTCTGGAATATCTCCTGCAATTATCCTATGCGCCAATCCTTCTGCAATTGCTGTTTTACCAACGCCAGGTTCTCCCACAAGCATCGGGTTGTTTTTGGTTCTTCGGGATAGAATTTGGAGAACGCGACGTATTTCCTCATCACGACCAATTACTGGATCCAATTTTCCTTCTTCGGCCAGTTTGTTGAGGTTTTTTGCGTATTTGTTTAAAGCGTTATAGGTTTCTTCTGCGGATTGCGAAGTAACTCTATCACCTTTTCGAAGTTCTTCAATAGCCGATTTCAATGCATTTTCCGTGACTCCCTGATCTTTTAGGATTTGAGCAACCTTACTACCGGATTTGAAAATTGCAAGAACAAGATGTTCAATGGAAACATACTCGTCGTTCATCTTTTTGGCAACATTTCCTGCCTCAACCAGTGCTTTGTTTGCTTCGCGGGAGAGCATAATATCACCACCACTGACTTTCGGAAAACTTTGAATTGTACTATCCAAAACTTGTTGAAAAAGCGGATAATTGATTCCCACCTTTTTCAATATAAAAGGAGTCACATTTTGATCTGTTTCCAGAAGTGCTTTGAAAATGTGTTCATTTTCAATTTGCTGGTGACCATATTGCCGGGCAAGTTGTTGCGCCTGCTGAATGGTTTCTTGAGATTTTATGGTGAAATTATTAAAGTTCATATTTTTCTGATTTTTGAAAAAGAAAAAGCAATTCACATACCAGCATTAATTTACGGACATTCTGACTGAATATCAAGCTTTTCCAAAGACAAATTGTCGGTTTCCGTTTCTAGGATTTTTATTAAGTGCCATCGTAAGCGTTTATGAATTGATTATAAATCCTTATGATTTTCTATGTGCTTTTTGATTGAAAGTAAGTATTTTTACAATCCAAAAAATAATATTACAATGCCTGAACAAATAGAAAGAATCAAATGCTTAATAATAGGATCGGGACCTGCTGGTTATACAGCTGCAATTTATGCTGCACGTGCAGATATGCATCCCGTAATGTACACAGGTATGGAGCCTGGCGGACAGTTGACAACGACGACTGAAGTCGATAATTTCCCAGGATATCCAGAAGGAATCGATGGTCCTACCATGATGGTTCAATTACAACAACAGGCCGAAAGATTTGGAACGAAAGTACGAATTGGTATGGTAACGGCAGTCGATTTCAGCAAGGAAGTCGGTGGAATTCATAAAGTCACAATTGATAACGATAAAGAAGTAGAGGCAGAAACCGTGATCATTTCTACGGGAGCAACCGCAAAGTATTTGGGTTTGCCAAGTGAACAAAAATTACGTGGCGGAGGCGTTTCAGCTTGTGCCGTATGTGATGGTTTCTTTTATAAAAATCAAGAAGTTGCCATAGTTGGTGGGGGAGATACTGCAGCTGAGGAAGCGACTTATCTTGCAAACATCTGTAAAAAAGTGACCATGTTGGTCCGTGGTGATAGTATGCGTGCTTCAAAGGCGATGCAACATAGAGTAACAAGTTGCGAGAATATCGATTTGAGGTATAATATGAGCGTGGATGAGGTTTTGGGCGAACAGGTTGTTGAAGGGTTGAGAATGGTGAATAATGTAACTGGTGAGAAAGAAGAAATAAAAATCACAGGATTGTTTATTGCGATCGGTCATAAACCGAACACTGAAATTTTCAAAGAAGTTTTGGAGATGGATGAGACGGGATATTTGATCACCCAGGGAAAATCGACCAAAACCAATATACCTGGAGTGTTTGCGGCCGGAGATGTTCAAGACAAAGAATACAGGCAAGCGGTTACCGCAGCTGGAACAGGCTGTATGGCTGCTCTTGATGCTGAAAGATATTTAGCGACTGTGGAAAGCAAAAAATTAGTTGAAAATTAAGAAGTTACCTGAAAAGAAACTTCTAAAAAAACGCAGCCAATTGGCTGCGTTTTTTGATTTTAAAAAATTCGAATTTATTTCTTTTTAAGCAATATAGCCTCATCATTAAATCCCGTAATCGTAAACTGCGGATTGCCGTAAATGGAAGTCTTTGTTGTTCCGGAAGCGGATATGTCAATATTTTTTGTGGCGTTGACGATATTCTCAGATCTTCCTTCAACAATAACCACAGCATTTTCAGAAGTCAGCCGTTGTCCATGGAATTTGGAAGAATTGTCGGCTCGTAAAGTAAAATCGATAATATCACCTTCAATTTTTGCTTCGGCACTTTCATATAAATCTACGGTGAAAGCATTTGAATTTACCAAAGCTTTTATTTTGCTGGAATGATTCAGTTGAAAAGTGGCCTCGTCAGCAGTCAAATTCAATTCCACACTTGATTTATCATTGTTTTTTAATTTCAAGGATTCCGCGGTAATGGTGGCGTAAAGAACTGAATTGTTCCTCATTTCAATTTCAAGATCCGCAATTTGCAAACTTGTTAAGGTTTCGAGAATCGCATTGTCCTTTAAAATGATTTTATCCAAACTTTCTGTTAAAGTGATTCGGATTCTCATCATTTTGCTTCTCTTGATTTCCTGAGTGGTTGTCAGTCTAAAGGTTCCGTCAAAAACCTCTTTTTGAAAAACATCGTGTAAATTGGAATCCGTTTCAATTTCCACCATTGCTTCGTTACCTTTCACAATGCTCACGTGAAAATTTTCGCCAATTTCCAAAGTAGAAAAATCTTCGATAAGGGTTTGAGTCACAATAACTTCTTTATTTCCCCTAATTGATTCTTTTTCCTGAGCCGAAAGTCCCATCATTGAAACCATAAAAAACAGAAGGATCATATTCCTTTTCATAATGCTTGACTTTAAATTTTAGCAAATATAGAAAAAGCCTTCATTTAGAAGGCTTTTGTCATTAGAGATATTAAATGAAATTTCGCAGGTTTTTTTCTCTTTAAAAATATCTTTTTCCAGAATTAGAAACTGTGTTGAGAACAGTAAAAGCGCTATAATTACAGATAGAAGTATTTTTACGAGCGTAATCATTCCTCATTTTTAATTTCAATTCCATTGCTGTCAATTCTAATTGATTGAACATCTTTTCCGTATTTGGTGCTATCTGTACTTCTAATATTAAGATGTACACCATTTTCATCTGCCCTAAAATCAAAATCCTCGTCCCAATCGTCCTTATCGTCTTGATCAATAGGACAATCTGTGCACGAAGTTCCGTCTTCTATGATGGTAAGAAATTTCTCTTCGTCCCCGTTCATCAAAATATCATCGTAGTAATCGGAATTTCTGTGAAAGGAATAGGTGTTCTCGTCAACGAATAATACTGAACCTTCAGGAAGATATAATGTTACCTGAACTTGCTGATCACGATATTGATATTCCATATCCGCAGTAAAGAAAGAATTCAATAAAAGTTTGTTATCTGCAAAGGAAGTCGAATACCTAATGTTTTCTGCCCGACTTCTGGCTTCGTTAGGATCTTTTCCTTCTGCCATTTTTAAAACTTCAATTTTTCCGATGGTGTCTTTAGTAGATTTTACGATCAATCTCACATCATTTGTAAACAGTACATTTTTTCCATTTTCACTCTGCTTAATTTCAAATCCGCCATCCCTATGAATGTTCGAAGTGAAAAACGGATCTGTTTTCATACTTACATATAAGGTATCACTTGGGGAAATCGGTAACAATTCCGTGGAAACAACTTCTCCGCTGAAAGCTCTTGAAGTAGCTTGCTGAATTCCAATGATACTCAATCCTATTACCGCCAAAAACCAAAGTCCGGCTAAAACCAATATGAGCAATCGACCTATGGATTTCAGATTCGGCACCAATATTTTCAGTCCCAAAATAAACAAGAAGAAAAATGGAATTCCAATCGCGAAAAATGAAAGCAAAGACATCAACCAAAGTGGAGCTCCCGTAACCGCCATTTCAATATAGTCGCTCCAAGGAGCATCGACCAATCCAAAGGTTCCAACGGTAAATAATCCGATAAACAATCCTATTAAAGTCGATCCTGCAAATAAAAGCAATAAGATTCCGACGAGTTTCACGAAAATTTTCAGAATAAAAGAAACAATATCCGAAATTGCGTTGGCAGCCGAGTTTGCACCTGCTTGCGCTTTGTATCCATATTTTTTGTAATTGGCTTTTTTTACCTTATCAGCAACATCGTCAAAACCTTCTCTTATCTTTTTCTCAATATTACTGATGGTAACTTCTTCGCCACGCATCGCCAATTTATCAGCAGTGGTTTTTGCTTCTGGAGTAAAAATCCAAAGAATAATATAAACCACAATAAATGCTCCAGTTGAGAATATCGTCAGTAAAACCCATAATAAGCGAATCCAGATCGGGTCGATTTTAAAATAATGGCCAAGTCCCGACGAAACACCTCCAATATAGGAATGTTCTGTGTCGCGGAACAAACGTCTAGGAGATTTTGTGGTTCTATAAACAGGTTCGTCTTCAAAAATTTCGTCGTCCAAACGGTAATCCTCCGGCTGACCCATAATGGAAATAACCTCTTCAACCTCAGACAAACCAATCACGTGGCGATCATTCTGGATTTTTTCATTGAATAATTCCGCAACTCTGGCTTCTATATCTGCAACTATTTCGTCGCGACCTTGAGAATTTGTAAAAGAGCGTTTTATTGCATCTAAATAATGTTGCAATTTGGCGAAAGCATCTTCATCAATGTGAAAGAATATGCCGGCAAGATTTATATTTACTGTCTTATTCATGATTGTTTGGTTTTTGATTGGTGACTACGGTTACTGCGGTTTGTAATTCGTTCCAGGTTACGGTCAGTTCTTTTAAAAAGATTTTTCCCGTTTCTGTGAGTCCGTAATATTTTCTTGGCGGACCTCCAGTTGATTCTTCCCAGCGGTAATTCAATAAACCTGCATTTTTCAATCTGGTCAATAAAGGATAAATAGTTCCTTCTACCACTAATAATTTTGCGCTTTTCAAGGTTTCAAGGATTTCTGCCACATAGGCATCATCATCTTTTAAAACCGAAAGAATACAGTATTCCAGTACCCCTTTTCGCATCTGCGCCTTGGTATTTTCAATGTTCATAGTGCTGCATTTAGATTGTTGTTAAACTGCTCATTTTTTGATTGATTTGATTTTGATGAATTTTTATATTTTAGGGTTTAATTCCCCGATGCTTACATCGTTTTTTCCTTTTTGGAATTTGGAATTTGTTTTTTGATACCTCATATGTTTGGACCGTTTTTTTCCTTTTTGGAATTTGGAATTTGTTTTTTTGGATTAGATACCTCCGAGGAAGTTCATGTATTTAAACTTCTTCTTTTTCCTGCGGCGGAATTGCCTCCGTTTCATTAGGGGATGCTGTTTCCGGTTTTTTCAATCCCAAAAAATTGATCGTAAAAGGATATTCATAGAATTCTCCTTCACCGGCTTTCAAACTTGCACTGATCACCGTGAAAATTTCCAAGATGAATAGACCCAGAAATATAATTCCAGTAATTACAGCGGTTATCATAAAAGGTATTACTTCTGAAAATTCCTGAATTCCGAAATTATCTTCATCTATAAGGATGGTTTCACTATTGGTTGCGGCCAGAATTATAAAGGTTGAAATAGCGGCACAAGCCAAAATAATGGAATACAAAAAAATGCTTATTTGGAAGTTGAGTGCACTTTTTCCGTGGTAATCAATAAAGGAATTCTTTCTTCGGGTGGACCATAGTATTACAGGAAAAATGAAATTCCCAAATGGAATAATAAATTGAGAAAACACCGATAGATGAATTAAAGTTGCGAGGGTTTTATCCCGATTTTCGATTGTTGAGTTCATGGCATATTAATTTCTTATGCAAATATATATACAAAAAATGGTATTATGCAAAGCAAAGTACTAAATATTTTAAACTTTTTATATTTCTGAAAAATTGTTAACTGAATATTTTTGAATACTTTTAGTGAAATTAATTCAGCGAATGCCAGTCAAACCCAAGAAAATAAATGCTTTTCTTTTACTTAAAGTTCCCAGTGCGTGGCTATGCGGAGTGAGAGTTAGGGAAATAACCGAAAACACCTGTAAGGTATCGGTAAAACATCAATGGATCAATCAAAATCCGTTTAATTCAATGTATTTTGCGGTACAGGCGATGGCGGCAGAATTGAGTACGGGAGTTTTGGTAATGACAAAAATCAAGGAAAGCAACAGGAAAATTTCTATGTTGGTAGCTCAAAATAAAGCTTCCTTCAGCAAAAAAGCGACGGGTAGAATTAATTTTACTTGTAATGACGGTCACCTAATCAACGAAGCCATAGAGCAAACAATTGCCAAAGGAGAAGGACAAACCTTTTGGATGAAATCCGTAGGCATTAATGAAGAAGGAGTGGAAGTTTCCGTTTTTGAATTTGAGTGGACGGTGAGGGTGAAGTCAGAAAAGTAATAGGCTATAAAACGATATCCAATTGTTAGGTATAATTTAAAACCAACCTAGTAAATGATAGGAATTTTAATTGCAATTGTCATTTCGTGGTTGCTTTTATATCTGATTGAAAAGAAGAATATTTTGGCATTAGGATTTCTTCCAATTGACAAAAGATTAAAACAATTCATAATCGGATTTTTAATTACGGGAACATTTTGTGTGCTCGACCAATATTTAGAAGCCTTTCTAAAATCTTCTACTTGGATTTTGAACGAAAATATTACTGGCGGAATTATTTTAAAATCATTTTGGTGGGATGTCAAATCCGTA
>DASSWB010000045.1:0-56272 GCA_035705495.1 Salinimicrobium sp.
AGAAAAGAGAACGAATTAATAGAAGTCAACGACCGTTCTGTATTAGCGGAATCTTTTAGGATATTACATACTAATTTGCAATATCTTTTATTGAATACTGGGAGCAAACCTGGAGGAGATACTATTTTTGTTACCTCTACAGTAAAAGGTGAGGGGAAAACTTTTATTTCATTTAATCTCGCAATCACCTTGGCAAATGCCGAGAAAAGCGTTTTAATTGTAGGTGCCGATTTAAGAAATCCGCAGTTACAACGTTATGAATCTGATGCTCGTGCCAATTTAGGGGTTAGTGATTTTCTTGTGAACACTGATTTGGTTTTAGCTGATTTAATAAGTGCATCAAAAATTAATGGGAAACTTGATATTTTAGGTTCTGGAAGTATTCCCCCAAATCCATCTGAATTGTGGAGACAAGATAGGGCTGCGCTTTTATTTGATGAGCTAAAAAATATGTACGATTATGTTATTGTAGATACGGCACCCTCAATGTTGGTGACAGATACTTTTTTAATTAACAAATTCGCGGATTTAACTTTATATGTAACCCGTGCGGGATACACTGAAAAGAAATTAATACAATTTGCAGTCGATGCCAAAAATGAAGGTAAACTCCACGACATGGGATTTGTGATCAATGACGTGGGACTGGCTAATTTCGGATATGGTAATAAATATGGATATGCCTATGGAAAGGATAAAGAAGGTTTCTGGGAAAAAATAAAGGCGAAATTCTAAGAAAGATTTTTTAAGATATTAAAAAAGCGCTGTCTGTTTTAGATAGCGCTTTTTTATTTTTGGTTGGTTTTCGAGTCGTTTCTTAAATCTGCACAATTTCTAAGCAGCATTTACAGTATTGAATTGCGACAATAAGTTTTGATAATAATATAAACTTTTCTGATCCTTCTTAAGGCAGGATTGAAGGAATCCATCCAAATCCAAGCATTCAAAAGTGATGTTGGTATACTGGTTGCCTGTTATAGGTAGTTGTAAATCTACAGTCTTTTCGGAATAATTGATTTTAATATTTTTAGCCTCAAAATACTTCTCTAAAATATCACAATGCATCTTTTGGTATTTTGAATTTCCTCCTTCTGATTGAATGCTATACGATATTAAATCCTTCACCTCCTTGATTACCATGTCTTGAGTAGTATGTTCCATAATTTTCGGTTTTTTAAACGTTTTTTCTTTTTCTATACTGCTAATTTAAGGTGCAGTTTGTTAATTAAAACCTAAGTGGAATGGGTTTAATATGTAATTAACTTTACACTTCCATTTTTAAATTTACTTTAAGAAAAAGTAGGTGTTTCCAGTGTAAATGGAAGTATTATAAAAGCAAGGTTTTAGGAAATCAAACGCAAATTTATTGAAGCGTAATAGAATTGCACGCTTTTCAATATTTTGGTTTCTGGGATTCCATCTATTAAAAAATCCGGTAGATTAAATTATCCACCGGATTTCAAAAAAATCATTCCCACTCATTCTTCATTCATTCATTTTCTTGTGAGTCATGATTTTTTGTCCCTATATTTTTCGGTTCTTCCAAAATTTTTTCCGAAGGAAGCGCTCTAGATGTAAATTTTGTAATACAGTAAGCAATGATAATCGCAGTTGCTAAAAAGAATAAAAATTTAACCAATAAACTTTCGCTTAAAATAAAACTATAGAAGCCAAGAAATATTTCTCCAATTAAAAGAATAATAATAAGACCTATTTTTGGATACATATTTTTTCGGCTTTCTTCATATTATGGGCTAAAATACACCGCAAAAAGAATTTTTTAAAGTTTAAAAAGTCTTTTGGCGCAAGTTTAACTTGGTGAATAAGAAGGCTTAAAAATTTTAAGTAACCGTTGCTCTAGATTTTAAAAGTTATTACCGGTCCATTGGCATGGTTTACTAAATCTTCACTAATACTTCCATTGAAGAAATGTGACAAGCCTTTTCTGCCGTGCGTACTTATTGCCATTAAACTGTTGGGTAAGTTTTTGGTAAAACCTAAAATGCCTTTCTCTACCGAAGTGGCGTTATAAATATTCAAACTAAAATTCGGCGAATCTGAGTTGGCAATAAAATTGTCCATTCTTTCTTCTATTTCATCCGTGGAAATAAAATTATTCGCTGTATTCACATAAAGCAAATGAATTTTCGCTTCTAATTTTTCAGCAAACGCTATAGCTTGATTGAAAGCATCCCTGTTTTCTTCACTAAAATCAGTTGCGTAAATAAAATGATCTATTCTAAAATCCGATATTTCATTTTTTATGACCAAAACCGGTATCTCCGAAGTTCTAACCACCTTTTCTGTGTTTGAACCTATAAACATTTCCTTCAATCCGCTGGCTCCGTGTGAACCCATCACAATTAAATCACAATTGTGTTCTTGACTTACTTCCATAATACCTTCAAATGCCTCATGGAAATGTACTGTTTCATGTACTTTCAGGCCATTTAGATAAGGTTGGCTCATCATATTTTCAAATTTTTGGTGAGCAAGTTTCATAAAGAAGATGGATTCCGGGAGATCCCGACTCTGGCTTCCGTTTGTGGGATCAATCAGAGCAAGGGGTAATTCGAGCATATGTAAAAGAAATATTTCACCATCATTTTTCTTTGCGAGTTGAGCTGCAACTTTTAATGCGTTTTCGGCTTGTTCCGAAAAATCCGTGGGTACTAGAATTCGTTTCATGAGAGAAGATAATATTTAAATTTTCCTTAACAAATTTACGATTTATATTCATATTGTAGTTCGTTTATTTTTCTGGAAAAAATTATTATATTTGCAGCGTTGAATTAGAAATAGTACAGCGAGGGGACCAAGAAGTCCCCTCTTTTTATAACTATGTTGAAGGATAAAGTAAAAAAATTACTTGCAGAAGCATTTGAAGAAAATAATTCTTTATTTTTAATATCATTAAAAATAGACGAGTCCAATAACATCAATGTAATTATTGACGGAGATGAAGGAGTTTCTGTGAATGACTGTATTGCAGTAAGTAGGAAAATTGAGCATAATTTGGATCGAGAGGAAGAAGATTTCTCTCTTGAAGTTGCATCTGCAGGAGTTTCAGCTCCATTAGAATTACCCAGACAATTCAAAAAAAACATTGGAAGACAGTTGTCCGTGGTAACTGCTAATGAAAAAATAGAAGGCGAATTGGTTGCTGTGGAAGAAGATAAAATTTTATTGGAGTGGAAAGCCAGAGAGCCAAAACCAGTTGGTAAGGGTAAGGTAACCGTAGATAAGTCGGCAGAAGTGCCTTTTGAAGAAATAAAAGAAGCAAAAGTGGTTATAACTTTTTAATAAAAATTGATATGGAAAATATCGCGTTAATAGAATCTTTTTCTGAATTTAAAGACGACAAGTTTATAGATCGTGTTACATTAATGGCCATTTTGGAGGATGTATTCAGGAATGCTCTGAAGAAGAAATTTGGTGAAGATGATAACTTTGATATCATTGTAAATCCCGATAAAGGGGATTTGGAGATTTGGAGAAATAGGATTGTGGTAGCTGATGGAGAGGTGGAAGATCCAAATCAAGAAATTTCTCTTAGTGAGGCGCGAAAAATTGAACCTGATTTTGAGGTGGGAGAGGATGTTTCGGAGGAAGTGAAATTGGTTGATCTTGGAAGACGATCAATTTTAGCTTTAAGACAGAATTTGATTGCTAAAATTCATGAGCACGACAACACGAACATATACAAGCATTTCAAGGAACTGGAAGGAGAAATATACACGGCAGAGGTTCATCATATTAGGCATCGTGCCATTATTTTATTGGACGATGAAGGAAATGAAATTATCTTGCCTAAAGACAGACAGATTCCATCTGATTTCTTTAGAAAGGGAGAAAATGTTAGAGGTGTAATCGAAAGCGTGGAATTAAAGGGGAATAAGCCAGTGATCATTATGTCACGTACTTCCCCCATGTTTTTGGAAAAATTATTTGAGCAAGAAATCCCTGAGGTTTTTGACGGTTTGATTACAGTTAAGAAAGTGGTTCGAATTCCCGGCGAAAAAGCCAAGGTGGCAGTGGATTCCTATGATGATAGAATTGATCCTGTAGGTGCCTGTGTGGGAATGAAAGGATCTCGAATCCATGGGATAGTGAGAGAATTGGGGAACGAGAATATTGATGTGATCAATTATACAAACAATACGCAACTATATATCACGCGTGCTCTGAGTCCGGCGAAATTGACTTCTATAAAAATAGATGATGAAAATAATAGGGCGCAAGTGATGCTCAGGCCTGATGAAGTTTCCAAAGCTATTGGTAGAGGAGGACATAACATTCGATTGGCAGGGCAACTCACCGGATACGAAATAGATGTATTTAGGGATGGTGGTGATGAAGATGTTGAGTTGAGAGAATTTGCCGATGAGATCGAACCATGGGTGATTGAAGAATTTGCAAAAATAGGTTTGGATACTGCGAAAAGTATTTTAGAACAAGACTTAGACGATTTGGTAAGAAGAACGGATCTTGAGGAAGAAACAATAAGAGAAGTTATTCAGGTGCTAAGAGAAGAGTTTGAAGAATAATAGTATTTTTGACATTCAAGTTAAAGGGTTAAAATTATAAGGCAATTTATGGCTGAAGCAAATACAATGCGATTAAATAAGGTTTTACGTGAATTCAATATCTCGTTGGATCGTGCTGTGGAATACTTAAATTCCAAAGGTTACGATATTGAAGCACGTCCTACCACAAAAATTTCCAATGAAGTTTACAAAGTGCTTTTTGATGAATTTCAGACGGATAAAAGTAAAAAAGTCGCATCCAAGGAAGTAGGGGAAGAAAAGAGAAAGGAAAAGGAAGAGTTGCGTTTGGCAAGGGAAAGAGAGCTTGAGGAGAAACGTAAGCAAGAGGAAAAGCAACAGGAAATTGTCAAAGCCCGAACCGTTTTAGAGGGTCCGAAAAAGGTTGGAAAAATTGATTTGGACAAGAAGCCGGAAACGAAAAAAGAAGAAATCAAGCCTGAAGAAGTAATAAAGCCGGTTGATGAACCTATTAAAGAGGAAACGAAACAAGAGGTTCCAGAAGTAGAAGCTAAGAAGCCGGTCGCGCCTAAAGAATCTCCAAAAGAAGAGAAAATTGATCTTCCCGAAACTGTTGTGAATAAAAGCACTTCTTTGGAAGAGGGAACAATAGAGGAGAAAAAGGAAGGAGAATCCGATACAATAAAGACTCAGTATAAAAAATTAAACGGGCCTAATTTTACAGGTGAAAAAATTGATCTTACTCAATTTAAAAAACCCGTCAAGAAAAAAGAAGAAAAAAAGGAAAGCGCTCCTTCGTCTGCTTCCGATAAAAAGAAAAGGAGAAAGCGGATTACAAAAAATGTTCCGCAGGGATCACAACCTAAATCTGGAGGGCCTGGAGGAAATCGTTCTTCTAGACCTGGTAACAAAGCCGGAAGGCCTGCAATTTCAAAGGAAGAGCCAAGCGAAGAAGACGTTCAAAAGCAAGTAAGGGAAACCTTGGAAAAACTCCAAGGAAAATCCTCAAAATCAAAAGCTTCAAAATATAGAAGGGACAAGAGGGATCAACACCGTCAAAAAACCGAATCGGAAGCGCAACTTGAGGCAGAAAGCAAAACACTGAAAGTTACTGAATTTGTAACCGTGAGTGAGATCGCTACAATGATGGATGTGCCAGTTACCAAAATTATTTCTGCATGTATGTCATTGGGAATGATGGTGACCATGAACCAAAGATTGGATGCCGAAACCCTTTCTATCGTTGCTGAAGAATTTGATTACGAAGTAGAATTTATTACAGCAGATATTGATGATTCTGCTGAAGAAGTTGCTGAAAACCCAGATGATCTTAAATCCAGAGCTCCTATTGTTACTGTAATGGGACATGTGGATCACGGTAAAACTTCATTGTTGGATTATGTTAGGAAAGAAAATGTTATCGCTGGTGAGAGTGGGGGAATAACTCAGCATATTGGTGCTTACGGCGTAGAATTGGAAAACGGACAAAAAATTGCTTTTCTTGATACCCCTGGTCACGAAGCGTTTACGGCAATGCGTGCGCGGGGTGCTCAAGTAACCGATTTAGCAATCATTGTAATTGCAGCAGATGATGATGTAATGCCTCAAACAAAAGAGGCAATAAGTCATGCACAAGCAGCAGGGGTTCCAATTATTTTTGCAATTAATAAAGTCGATCGTCCAACAGCAAATCCAGATAAAATAAAGGAGAAACTGGCAGCTATGAATTTATTGGTAGAAGATTGGGGAGGAAAAATTCAATCTCAAGATATTTCCGCTAAAACAGGGCAAGGTGTAAAGGAATTATTGGAAAAAGTACTTTTGGAAGCAGAATTGCTTGAGCTAAAAGCCAATCCAAACAAACCTGCATCTGGAACAGTTGTGGAAGCGTATTTAGATAAAGGACGTGGTTATGTGTCAACGGTTTTGGTGCAATCTGGTACCTTGAAAATCGGCGATTATGTGCTTGCCGGAAAAAGTAGTGGTAAAATAAAAGCCATGCATGATGAACGCGGAAGTGTGATTCCTGAAGCAGGACCTTCAACTCCAGTTTCTATCTTAGGATTGGACGGAGCGCCACAGGCCGGTGATAAGTTCAAAGTGATGTTGGATGAGAGGGAGGCGAAAGATATTGCTGCGAAGCGTCAACAATTACAAAGAGAGCAATCTGTACGTACACAAAGACATATTACACTTGACGAAATTGGAAGAAGGATTGCCCTTGGCGATTTCAAAGAATTGAATATAATTCTGAAAGGAGATGTTGATGGTTCTGTAGAAGCATTAACTGATAGTTTCCAAAAGCTTTCTACGGAAGAGATTCAGGTAAATATTATTCACAAAGGTGTTGGTGCCATTACCGAGAGCGACGTTTTATTGGCTTCGGCTTCTGATGCAATCATTATCGGGTTTAACGTGCGTCCGGCAGGAAATGCGAGACAGGTAGCGGAGAAGGAAGAAATTGATATCCGAACTTATTCCATTATTTATGATGCCATCAATGATTTAAAAGATGCAATGGAAGGTATGCTTTCTCCAGTAATGAAAGAAGAAATTACAGGAAACGCAGAGATCAGGGAAACTTTCAAGATTTCAAAAATTGGAACAATCGCTGGTTGTATGGTAACCGATGGTAAGATTTTCAGGAATTCAAATGTTCGTATTATTCGGGACGGTGTGGTGGTTTATACTGGCGTTTTGAGTTCGTTGAAACGATTCAAGGATGACGTAAAAGAAGTCTCAAAGGGGTATGATTGCGGACTTCAAATCAAGAACTACAACGATATCAAAGAAGGTGATATTGTTGAAGCATTCCAAGAAGTAGCGGTGAAAAAGAAATTGAAATAATTTTTTTACATTATATATTAAGTGCGGCTCAGGCCGCACTTTTTTATTTTATAAAAATGGAATTAATCCGTAACCAATTCAACCAAATTTAATTTATGCTTTATATTTGTCGGACCGATATGTAATTACTTTGAATTAGGATTTTTGTAATCCAGATTTGATATTGCATTTGTTTTGATTTTTATAATAAAAAAATAAGGTATGGCTGACGATATAAATCAATTGTTAAAGGAGAAATACGAGAATTTGGGTGAAAATACCGAAACCTACTTGAAAGGTTTGTTGCACGCCAAGCCAATTACCTATTGGGATTATATCCAAGTGGATACACTTTTGACACTTCAAAAACCCAGAACTAATTTTAAAGATGAGGAAATCTTTATTATGTATCATCAGGTAGTTGAGTTAATGCTCAAACTAGCATTACATGAAATAAAGCAAATTGTGGATGAGGAAGCAATTAGTGAAGATTTTTTAATTGAAAAACTAAATCGAGTTAATCGTTATACCCAAATGCTGATATCTTCTTATGATGTGATGACGGCAGGAATGGATTACGATGATTACAACACGTTCCGTTCAACTTTAGCTCCCGCCAGCGGATTCCAAAGTGCGCAATTCAGATTTATAGAAATACACTGTACTAGATTGGAAAACTTAGTAAATGCAAGAGGGAAAGAACGGCTTTCCGCAAATCCTACGATTGAGGAATATTTCGACCATATTTATTGGAAAGACGCAGGTCAAAACAGGGAAACGGGAAAGAAGACTTTAACCCTTCGTTTGTTTGAAGAGAAATATCTGGATCAGTTAATATTAATGGCCAAGAAGGTTGAAGGTCGTACCATTGAAGATAAATTTTTGAAACTGAAAAATCCATCAGAAGAACTACTTCAGAAGCTAAAAGAATTTGATAAAATTTATAATGTAGAATGGCCACTGATGCATCTGAATACAGCTCAGTATTATTTGGATAAAAAAGGCGAAAATCAAGCTGCGACCGGTGGTTCTGAATGGAAAAAGTATCTACATCCGCGTTTTCAGCAAAGAAAATTTTTCCCGACGTTGTGGTCTGAAGAAGAATTGAAAAATTGGGGAATTTAATTTCTTGATTTTTAGTTTTTTAACTTTGAGCCAATAAACCGAACCTAAAGTTTGGGTTTGAAAATAAATGCTTCGGGAAAAATGGTTTTTATTGTCATCAATGCCCTGTCTGCTTCTAATCTATTCCTGAAATTGCCTACCCATACTTTATAATTTGGGGTTTCGTATTCAATATTTGAAGACCATTCCAATGAACTTTTTCTATAGTCCGCAAGTATTTTGTTTGCTTTCTCCAAATCCCCATAAAATAACTGGATTTTATACCTGTCATTTAACTTGTTTTCTTTCGCCAATTGTATTTTTAGATCCAAAAGAGTGGACACTTTTTCATCTTGAACAACAGTAATATTTCCTTCTTGAGCGGAAGAAATTGATGTTAGGGCAATAAAAAATATTGCGAAAAAAATATTGCGAAGGTGTGAATTATTCATTTTCAGGTTTTTTACAAAGATAAAAAATATAGCTCTGAACAGTTTAAAGTAATTTATTTAGAATAAATATAAATTACCTGTTAAGGCTTTTCTAAGATTCGTTAAATCGACTTTAAGTATTACTTTTGTCCGTGAATTTTAGGCTACGGAACGCAAATATGTAATAGTTATTACGAAAAACCGTACCAAACTTTTTAAGACGTTAATTCTACAAATAATATGAAAAAGGTGAAATTCCGCCAATCTATCGTGCGACTTTTCTTAGGTGTTTCGTTGTTTCTGTCATTTTCTACATTAATATATGCACAAGATGTTCCTGCTGAAGCAGTACCTGATGGGCAATCCGGTCTTGCAGAATCTGCACAAGAGGTAACTCCATCAAGTGGTGATGCAGATGCAGGAAAAACTATTTTTAATTCCCTATGTGCTGCCTGTCACAAACTGGATAATAATTCTATTGGTCCGGCGCTTAGAGGAGTAACAGAACGAAGAGATGTTCAATGGCTTCATGAATGGATAAAAAACAGTCCTGGAATGATTGCTTCGGGAGATGAAACTGCAGTTGCGCTGTTTGAAGAGTACAATGGTACTGCTATGCCTGCGTTTCCTCAGCTTTCGGATGTGGACATCGATAATATTCTTGCTTATGTAAGTCAACCAAAAGCAGCGCCTCAAGCAGCTGCTGGTGATGTGGCTGGTCAGTCCACTTCTGGCGGCGGCGGTGTGTCAACTGATATAATACTTGGAATACTAGTGTTTGTACTGTTGATGTTGCTAATAGTTCTGTTCCTTGTGAATAAAACTTTAAATAGATTTGCTGTTGCTAACGGAATTCCACTACCTGAAAAGGAGAAAACTACGCCTATTTGGAAATCTTTTATAGAGAACCAATTTTTGGTGATTTCCAGTGCCATATTCCTAATTTTAGTGGGAGCGTACTTTGTTTTTGGTTGGTTGATGCAAGTGGGTGTGGATCAGGGTTATAAGCCAATTCAGCCAATTCACTTTTCGCATAAAATCCATGCAGGTGACAATCAAATAGAGTGTAAATTTTGTCATTCATCGGCACGTGTTTCTCAAACTTCTGGTATACCTTCCTTAAACGTCTGTATGAATTGTCATAAATCTATTGGCGAAGTGGCAGAATCTACCGCTACTGATGAATATAGCAAGGAATTTTACGATGCTGAAATTCAAAAACTTTACAAAGCGACTGGATGGGATCCTGCGACTATGGCTTATAGCGGGGAGACAGAGCCTGTCAAGTGGGTGAGGATTCATAATTTACCTGATTTTGCTTACTTTAATCACTCTCAACACGTAGAAGTTGGTGGTATTCAATGTCAGACATGTCATGGGCCTGTAGAGGAAATGGAGGTAATGTATCAAAATGCTCCTCTTACCATGGCTTGGTGTGTGAATTGTCACAGAGAAACCAACGTGAAAACAGAGGGTAATGAATACTACGAAAAAATTCACGAAGAATTGTCTAAAAAATATGGAGTTGAGGAACTTACCGTTGCTCAAATGGGTGGAATTGAATGTGCTAAATGCCACTATTAATTATTAATTCGAAGTAATATTATATATATGTCATCAAACAAGAAATACTGGAAAAGTGTTGAAGAGCTAAATGATTCAAGCTCTATTGTTGAGGCGCTCCAGCAAAAGGAATTCGCAGAGGAAATACCTACTGACGAATTTTTGGGGGACAAAAGTTCACTTGAAAATTCCACAACATCAAGAAGGGATTTTTTGAAATATGTTGGATTCAGTACGGCGGCGGCTTCATTGGCTGCTTGTGAGGGTCCGGTAATGAAATCTATTCCATATGTTGTACAGCCAGAACGTATTGTTCCCGGTGTGGCAAATTATTATGCCACAACAATGGCTGACGGTTTTGATTTTTCTGGTGTCCTAGTGAAAACCCGTGAGGGAAGACCTATTAAAATTGAACGTAATACACTTGCAAATACTGGATCTAATGCCAGGGTACAAGCTTCCGTGTTGTCCTTATACGATAACAAAAGAGTAAAAAAACCTATTGCCAATGGAGAGGAGGTTTCTTGGGAAAAATTTGATATTGAAGTAAAGGAAAAATTGGAGAAGGTTCAAGGTGAAATTGTTTTGCTAACACAAACCTTCGCAAGTCCTTCTACATCAAGATTGATCAATGATTTCTCACAGCATTTTGGAAATGTACGTCATGTAATCTATGATACGGTTTCGGAAGATGCCACGCTGAATGCATTTGAGGCGAAATACGGGTTTAGAGCCTTGCCAAATTATGATTTTTCAAAAGCTGAAGTTATTGTTTCAATAGGTGCAGATTTTCTTGGAGATTGGGCAGGAGGTGGCTATGACGCTTCCTATGCAAAATCCAGAATTCCAAAGGATGGTAAAATGTCCCGTCATATTCAATTTGAAGGTAATTTTACCATCACAGGGGCGAAAGCAGATAAAAGAATTCCGGTTAAACCTTCTCTTCAGAAAAAAGTATTAGCGGCATTATACGGATACATCACAGGTGGTGCGGCGAATAGTAAATTGCCTGCTCAAATCAATGATGCCGTTGTAAAAGCGGCGCGCCAGTTAAAAAATGCTGGTAGTGGTGGAGTGGTTGTTTCTGGACTTCCCGATAATGATGCGCAAAGTCTTGTTTTGGCTATCAATGAAGCTTTGGGAAGTAGCGTAATGGATTCTGCCAATCCAAGAATGTTAAGACAGGGTAACGCCAGTGAAGTTCAAAAACTTGTTCAGGATTTAAATTCGGGAAGTATAGGTGCTTTATTGGTTGCGGGTGTGAATCCTGCATATAGTTTGCCTAATTCTGAAGAATTTATTGAAGGATTGAAAAAAGTGGATGTTTCTGTTGCTTTTTCTATGAAAGAAGATGAAACAGCCAAATTGTGTAAATATATTGCTGCTACACCACATTACTTAGAAAGTTGGGGTGATGTTCAAATTACTGCCAAAAGCTTTACTTTGATGCAGCCAACGATTAAGCCATTGTTTAATACTAGGCAGTTTCAGGACACATTATTGAGATGGAATGGAAATTCTTTATCTTATTATGAATACATCAAAGAAACTTGGTCTACTGCTTTAGGGGCTACTTCTTGGAATGATGCGCTGCATGATGGAGCTTTTGAATCTACTTCTCCTTTTGCCGCAACCACATCAAATACATCTGGTTTAGGGGTTAATAGTTTGGATGTGGCTGTGAAAAATTTATCGGCTGATCAGGAAGAAAAAGGATTTGAGCTTGAATTATATACTTCAGTTGCATTGGGAGATGGTCAACAAGCCAATAATCCGTGGTTGCAAGAGTTTCCGGATCCTATTACCAGAGTTTCTTGGGACAATTATATAAAAATGTCCAGAGCTGATGCCGAGGAGCTTGATTTGAGAAACGAAACGGTTTCAAACGGTGCGCTCAATGGAAGTTATGTGAATGTGAAAGTGGGGGATACTGTTTTAAAAAGAATTCCTGTTTATATTCAACCGGGACAAGCGAAAGGAGCTGTTGCGCTGGCGTTGGGATATGGTAAAAAGGAAGCGGTTCAGAATGAGATGAAAGTAGGGGTAAATGCTTACCCATTGTACAAGAATTTCCAGTCGGTTCAGAATGTCACTATTGAGAAAGCGTCAGGAATGCATGAATTTGCGTGTGTTCAGTTACAAAACACTTTAGCCGGAAGGGATGATATTATTAAAGAAACTACTTTAAGTATTTTTAATTCAAAAGATAAAGATTCTTGGAACCCTGTTCCCGTAGTCGATTTTAATCATGCGCCTATTCCTGTCACCTCCGAGGATGCTGATATCTGGGAGCCATATGACAGTTCAATCGGTCACCATTTTAATATGTCGATCGATTTAAATGCCTGTACAGGATGTGGAGCTTGCGTTATTGCTTGTCACGCTGAAAACAACGTTCCTGTAGTAGGTAAAGAAGAGGTGAGAAAGTTCAGGGATATGCATTGGTTGCGTATTGATAGATATTATTCTGCTGAAAGTACCTTTAAAGAGGAACAGGAAGCATTGGATAATCTTGGTGCTTTCGAGAGTTATGATAATGTGGAAACTGCAGATGATGAAAATCCTCAGGTGGTATTTCAGCCAATGCTTTGCCAGCATTGTAATCATGCTCCATGTGAAACGGTTTGTCCAGTTGCAGCAACAATGCATAGTCGTCAAGGTCAGAATATGATGATTTACAACCGTTGTGTTGGAACTAGATATTGCGCGAACAACTGTCCTTATAAAGTTAGAAGATTCAACTGGTTCTTGTACAATAAGAACGATGAATTTGATTTCCATATGAATAATGATTTGGGACGAATGGTCTTAAATCCTGATGTAACGGTTCGTTCTAGAGGGGTTATGGAAAAATGTACTTTCTGTATCCAAAGAACTCAAAAAACCATTCTTGATGCGAAACGTGAAGGAAGAGGAATTGAGGATGGTGAATTTCAAACTGCATGCTCCCTTGCGTGTGATAAAGGAGCTATTGTATTTGGAGATATCAACGATGCCAATTCTAAAGTGAGTGCACTTGGAAAAGATGAAAGAATGTACCACGCGTTGGAAAGTGTAGGAACGAAACCAAACGTGATGTATCAAGCGAAAGTTACAAATGATATAGAGGTTTAAATTTTTTAAGTAAAATAAGTATTAAGATCAATTATTAAGATATGTCGTCACATTACGAAGCACCTATACGAGAGCCTTTAATTATCGGCGAGAAAACCTATCATGACATTAGTGTTGATGTGGGGGCTCCCGTTCTGGGAAAGGCCAATAAATCATGGTGGATAGTTTTCTCTATTGCTTTGGTTGCTTTCCTTTGGGGATTAGGTTGTATTATCTACACTGTTTCTACAGGTATAGGTGTCTGGGGATTAAATAAAACAATTGGCTGGGCCTGGGATATTACCAATTTCGTTTGGTGGGTAGGTATTGGTCACGCAGGGACGTTGATTTCGGCTGTATTGTTGCTGTTCCGTCAAAAATGGAGAATGGCGATAAACCGTTCTGCAGAGGCCATGACTATTTTTGCAGTCGTTCAAGCTGGATTATTTCCTATTATCCATATGGGGCGTCCTTGGTTGGCGTATTGGGTGGTTCCAATTCCAAATCAGTTTGGATCTCTTTGGGTGAACTTCAACTCTCCATTGCTTTGGGACGTGTTTGCAATCTCTACTTATCTTTCTGTGTCATTGGTTTTCTGGTGGACAGGTTTGCTTCCGGATTTCGCCATGCTAAGAGATAGAACGAAAAGCCCATTTCAGCAAAAAATATACGGAATATTGAGCTTCGGTTGGAGCGGACGTGTAAAAGATTGGCAGCGGTTTGAAGAAGTTTCTTTGGTTTTAGCTGGTTTGGCAACTCCTTTGGTACTATCGGTACATACAATTGTATCATTCGATTTCGCAACTTCGGTTGTTCCTGGATGGCACAGTACAATATACCCTCCTTATTTCGTTGCAGGTGCAATTTTCTCTGGATTCGCAATGGTGCAAACTTTGTTGATCATTATGAGAAAAGTTTCCAATTTGGAAAATTACATTACCGTTCTTCATATTGAATACATGAACAAGGTGATATTACTTACCGGTGGTATCGTCTCTGTGGCGTATATCACGGAATTTTTTATCGCATGGTATTCAGGTGTTGATGCGGAAAATTATACGTATCTCTCCTATGGTGCTGCAACGGGTCCTTACTGGTGGGCATTCTGGGCATTGATCATTTGTAATTTTGTGGTTCCACTTACGCTGTGGGTAAAGAAATGGAGGAGAAATATTATTTGGACCTTTATTGTTGCCCTTATTATCAATATAGGGATGTGGTTTGAAAGATTTAATATTATAGTGATTAACATTAGTAAAGATAGATTGACATCTTCTTGGGCCATGTTTTCACCCACCTTTGTTGATATTGGAATATTTATAGGAACTATCGGATTTTTCTTTGTGCTATTTTTACTTTACGCTAGAACTTTCCCTGTTATTGCGCAAGCAGAGGTGAAAACTATTTTGAAATCTTCTGGAGAAAGCTACAAGAGATTAAGAGCTGAACATCCTACCCGTATTGAACATGTAGATTTAGATCCTACTTCTGGTGAACCTTCTGCAAATATTGAAGGAAAATATTTTACTTCTGAAAAAAATGAGGACAAAACAGATGATCACGAATCTACAGTAAATGCCGATGCTCTTTTAGACAATGAAATTGAAAAGGATCAGGTGGATAATATGTTGTTGAGGATTGGAAAATTTGATCCGGTTCATCAAAAAGCCGATGATTTAGAAAAAATTGATGGTATTGGACCATTAATGGAGCAAAAATTACATCAAATAGGGATTTATACCTATGATCAAATAAGTAATATGACTGAAACTGATCTTGATCTTCTAAATACTGTCATTGATGAATTTGACGAAAGAGGGAAGATGGATAATTGGGTTTCTCAAGCTAAAAATTTGAAAAATAACTAGTATGGCAGCAAAGGTAATATATGCTATTTATACGGATGACGATTTGTTGATGCAGGCTGTAAAACAAATTCGTGATGCACGCTATAACATTACAGAAGTTTTTACGCCGTTTCCAGTCCATGGTTTGGATAAAGCTATTGGTTTGGCACCAACTAGACTGGCAATTGCTTCTTTTATGTATGGATTGGTAGGGCTTTCGGTTGCTATTGCCATGATGAATTTTATTATGATTGAAGATTGGCCAATGAATATCGGAGGAAAACCGAGTTTCAGTTTTGTCCAAAATATGCCTTCTTTCATTCCTATTATGTTCGAATTGACCGTGTTTTTTGCAGCGCATTTAATGGTGATCACTTTCTATTTAAGAAGTAAAATTTGGCCTTTTAAAAAAGCAGAAAATCCTGATGTTCGTACGACGGATGATCATTTTATGGTTGAAGTGCAATTGGCAAATCATGATGTTGACCAACTATCGGAATTTTTGTACAACACAGGTGCAATAGAAATTAAATTAACAGATAACAAATAAACATAATGAAAAGTTTATTTAATAAGTTTTTACTATTCATTTCCATTATAAGTATGGTTTCTTGTTTTGACAGTTCAAAGCCAAATTACCAATACATGCCAAATATGTATGAGGAAGTGAGTTATGAACCTTATGGGTCATACGATGTTTTTGAGAATGAACAAGAAGCAAAATTACCGGTGGAAGGAACAATCCCACGTGGTTGGAAACCTTACGATTACGAAAATACTCCAGATGGTTATGACGCGGCGAAAGCTGAATTAACAAATCCTTTACCATATACCGAGGATAATATGGCTGCAGGAAAGGAATTGTACACAATTTACTGTGCGGTTTGTCATGGAGATAAAGGAGATGGAAAAGGAATTCTTGTTCAACGGGAGAAGTTTCTTGGGGTTCCAAGTTATGACGACTTAGGTAGGGCGATCACTGAAGGAAGTACTTACCATGTGATGTATTATGGACGCAACGCAATGGGATCTTACGCTTCTCAAACTTCTATTGAGGAAAGATGGCAAATTGCACATTATGTTATGTCCTTGAAAAATAAATTGGAAGGAGGTGCTGAAAGGCCTTTTGAAAACCAAGATGAGGGAATCTCAACGAGTGAGGGGAATGGTGTAAGTGCTGAAAACGAATCAGAAGGAATGGATAATCTCATTCCCGCGGTTAATGCAGAGGGTGATATCAATGCCGGAGAAAATTCCAATAATGGGGAACAACAAAATCAAATTGTAGAATAACAGCATTTAGATATATTAATATGTACACGCTATCCAGTAAATTAAAATTATTTTCGATCATTCTAATGGTAGTCGGTCTTTTAGGGCTTGCTTACGGATTTATCGCGGCACCTTCGGATATGGAAGAGATGGAGGCTATAATGGCATCTGAAAACGATCATGGTGATGGACATAGTTCTGTTAAGGAATATGCGGCAGAAGATAATGATCATGTAACAGCAGATCATGGAGTTCAACCTGAGAATGTAGAAGAAGCAGGTCATAGTGCTACTAACGCAGCAGAGCATCACGATGAAGAACATTTGAATCACTTATTGCACCAATTTCAAGCTAGGCCATGGGCGGCTTTATATGTTGCTGCTTTCTTCTTCTTTATGATTGCATTGGGAGCCTTGGTTTTTTATGCAATTCAGTACGTGGCGCAAGCGGGATGGTCTCCAGTTTTATACAGGGTGATAGAAGGTATTACTGCTTATCTTTTACCGGGTTCAATAATAGTGGTTTTAATAGTGATTTTTGCTGGAACGCATTTTTTTCCGTGGCAAAATGAAGAACTTGTAGCGGGGGATGAAATTCTTCAGAACAAATCAGGGTATCTTAATTTTCCCTTTTTTGTAATCCGTGCCATTATTTATTTGGTGGGATGGAATTTGTATCGTCATTTCTCAAGGAAAAATGCACTGGAACAAGCTACTGCATCAGATTATGCCCCGTATAAACGAAACTTTAAAATATCAGTGTTCTTTTTATTGTTTTTTGTGGTGACAGAGTCTACCATGGCTTGGGATTGGATGATGTCCTTAACTCCGCATTGGTTTAGTGCTTTGTTTGCGTGGTATATTTTCGCCAGTCTTTTTGTATCAGCAATTACAGTAATTGCGTTGGTAACTATCTTTTTGAAAAGAGCTGGACATTTGACTTTTATAAATGACAGTCATCTTCATGATTTGGCTAAATATATTTTTGCCTTCAGTATATTCTGGACTTACTTGTGGTTCGGTCAGTTTATGCTTATCTGGTATGCAAATATTCCAGAAGAGGTAACATATTTCACATTAAGAATTGAAGAATACAATCTTTTATTCTTTGGAATGCTGGTTCTAAATTTCGTATTTCCAATTTTATTGCTGATGAATAGCGACTTTAAAAGAGTGCCTATTTTTGTGATTATTACTGGAATTGTGGTTTTGATAGGGCATTATATTGATGTGTTTGTCTTGGTAATGCCATCTACCGTTGGTCCAAATTGGGCTTTCGGAATACCCGAAATTGCAGGAATATGTTTTTTCCTTGGTCTATTCATCTTGGTGGTGGGCAATGCTTTGTCAAAAGTTTCATTACGACCTAAGGGAGATCCATTTATTACCGAAAGTGAAAATTATCATTATTAATAAATCTTTTTAAAGTAGATAATATAAAATGACTGTATTTTTAATCATCATAGTAGTAGCGCTTTTCGCGATAACTGTTTGGCAATTGACTAAGATTTATCAGTTATCCAGGGATAGCAGTTCTATTGATCCTTCCCAGGTGGCGAATGATAAGGACAATAAGATGCAGGGGAATCTAATGCTTGCTTTTGGAATCGCCTTCTATATTTTCATGTTTTATAATTTTTGGAGTTTCACCGATAGGGCATTACCTGCTGCTTCGTCAGAACATGGGGTGCAGTTTGACAATTTAATGCTCATCTCTATGGCGGTGATCATGTTTGTTCAGGTGATTACTCAGGGATTATTGCATTATTTTGCTTATAAATATCATGGAAGAAAAGGACAAAAGGCACTTTTCTTTGCAGACAATGATAAACTCGAATTTATTTGGACTATTATTCCTGTAATTGTGCTAGCTGGTTTAATTATATACGGATTGTTTACTTGGTCCGATATCATGGATGTTGACAAAGATGATGATCCTTTGGTAGTAGAGATTTATGCAAAGCAATTTTCATGGAATGCAAGATATGCCGGGGACGATAATATTCTTGGAAAGGCCAATGTACGTTTTATCGAAGGAACAAATACTTTAGGTGTAGATGCAAGTGATCCTTATGCGCATGATGATATTGTTACTGCGGAATTGCACCTGCCAGTTGATAGACCCGTTCTTTTTAAATTCAGATCTCAAGATGTTTTACATTCCGCGTATTTCCCGCATTTTAGGGCGCAAATGAATGTGGTTCCCGGAATGGTGACACAATTCGCTTTTACACCAACAATTACTTCAGATGAAATTAGGGAAACTGAATATATGGTTGAAAAGATCGCACGTATCCAAAATATCAGAAAGGAGGAAAACAAGGAACTAATGGCAGCAGGGGAAGAACCGCTTCCTGCATACGAACAATTTGACTATTATCTTTTATGTAACAAAATTTGTGGTGTGGCTCATTACAACATGCAAATGAAAATTGTTGTTGAAACAGAGGAAGAATATAATAAGTGGCTTTCAGAGCAGAAGAAATTCAGCGAAACAATGGAACCTCAAGAAGAGTCAGCAGAGACCGAGGTAGAAGTAGCTCAAGTTGTAAATTAATTTAAAAGTTAAGATTTAAAAATATGTCAGCAGTAGGACACGTATCAGATCACAATCACGCTCATGATGAACATGATCACCACGATAATCAGAGTTTTCTTTCTAAATATGTATTTAGTTTAGATCATAAAGTTATTTCTAAACAATACCTATTTACTGCTCTTTTTATGGGTATCATAGGTATTGCTATGTCTGTCTTTTTTAGAATGCAGATCGCATGGCCGCAAGAATCTTTTAAAGTCTTTGAAATTTTTCTTGGAGACTGGGCTCCCGGAGGTGTATTAACCGCCGATAAATATCTCGCATTGGTAACAATGCACGGTACCATAATGGTTTTCTTTGTGTTAACCCAAGGTTTAAGTGGTACTTTTAGTAACCTATTAATTCCACTTCAAATTGGAGCACGGGATATGGCCTCGGGATTTATGAACATGCTTTCTTACTGGATGTTTTTTGTTTCCTGTGTGATCATGATTGGTTCTTTGTTCTTGGAATCTGGACCTGCAAATGCTGGTTGGACAATATATCCACCACTTAGTGCTTTACCACAAGCAATTGGAGGCTCTGGAATGGGAATGACCTTATGGTTGATTTCTATGGCTATTTTTATTGCTTCGTCACTATTGGGATCATTGAATTATATAGTTACTGTAATAAACCTGCGTACAAAAGGAATGTCAATGACACGCCTACCATTAACGGTATGGGCACTTTTCGTTACTGCAATTATTGGAGTTGTTTCTTTCCCGGTTTTGCTTTCGGCTGCTCTTATGCTTATCATGGATAGAAGTTTTGGTACTTCTTTCTTCTTAAGTGATATTTTTATTCAGGGAGAGGTATTGGCACATCAAGGAGGTTCTCCAGTATTATTTGAACATTTGTTTTGGTTCTTGGGACACCCCGAAGTTTATATTGTAATTCTGCCTGCGATGGGTATCGCTTCGGAAATTTTGGCAACCAATTCAAGAAAACCGATTTTTGGTTACCGTGCGATGGTAGCATCAATCTTGGCGATTGCGTTTCTTTCGACTATAGTTTGGGGGCACCATATGTTCGTTTCTGGAATGAATCCATTCTTGGGATCTGTTTTTACCTTTACTACACTTCTTATTGCAATTCCATCAGCGGTAAAAGCTTTTAACTGGATCACGACTATCTGGAGGGGAAATCTTCAAATGAACCCCGGAATGTTATTTTCTATAGGATTCGTTTCGACTTTCATAACAGGAGGATTAACAGGAATTATTGTGGGAGATAGTACTTTGGATATCAACGTGCATGATACTTATTTCGTTATTGCACACTTCCACTTAGTAATGGGTATTTCGGCACTCTACGGTATGTTTGCCGGTATTTACCACTGGTTCCCAAAACTTTTTGGAAGAATGATGAATAAAAACTTGGGTTATGTTCATTTTTGGATAACCATTATAGGTGCGTACGGAGTATTTTTCCCGATGCATTTCGTGGGAATGGCAGGTTTACCAAGAAGATATTATAACAACACAGCATTTCCGTATTTTGACGATTTAGCTGATATAAATGAGCTGATTACATGGTTCGCGATACTTACAGCGTTGGTGCAGCTTGTTTTCCTTTATAACTTTATCCACTCTATCTTCTTCGGTAAAAAAGCAGTACAGAATCCATGGAAATCGAATTCATTGGAATGGACTACACCAGTGGAACCAATCCACGGAAACTGGCCAGGAGAAATTCCAACAGTCCACAGATGGCCTTATGATTACAGTAAAACCAATAAGGATGGTGAATACGTGATCAAAGGACAAGATTTTGTTCCGCAAACTGTTCCGCTTCAAGAAAATGAAGAAGAGCTGGATCACTAAAATTTTTAAAATAAAAAAATAAGGTCAAAGCCTTTTCTATTCCCTCGGGTTTAGAAAAGGCTTTTTCTTTTTATCTATCTTTGCTTCATGAATGAAAATTTGGATCCTACGGGAGAAAATTTCTTACCGGTAGATGTAGATATAGAAAAGGTTTTAAGACCGCTCTCTTTTGATGATTTTGCAGGTCAAGATCAGATTTTGGAGAATCTTCAAATATTTGTGAAGGCTGCAAATCAACGTGGGGAGGCGCTTGATCATACACTTTTTCATGGTCCTCCGGGATTGGGGAAAACCACACTTGCACACATTTTGGCGAATGAATTGAATGTTGGTATTAAAGTGACTTCTGGACCTGTATTGGATAAACCAGGAGATCTTGCGGGTTTACTGACAAATCTTGAGGAAAGGGACGTGTTGTTTATTGATGAAATTCATCGACTGAGTCCTGTGGTTGAGGAATACCTTTATTCGGCCATGGAGGATTTTAAAATTGATATCATGATTGAATCGGGTCCAAATGCACGGACGGTTCAAATTCATTTAAATCCGTTTACCTTAATTGGGGCGACTACCCGATCTGGATTGTTAACGGCTCCAATGCGTGCAAGATTTGGAATTTCAAGTCGACTTCAATATTACACGACCGAACTTTTATCAACAATCGTTGAACGCAGTGCAGAAATTTTGAATGTTGAAATCGCTCCAGACGCGGCTATTGAAATTGCGGGACGAAGCAGGGGAACACCGCGAATTGCCAATGCATTATTGAGAAGGGTAAGAGATTTTGCCCAGATTAAAGGCAACGGAAAAATCGACATTGAAATCGCGAAATTCGGTCTGAAAGCTTTAAACGTTGACGCGCATGGATTAGACGAAATGGATAACAAAATTTTGATTACCATTATCGATAAATTCAAAGGTGGCCCAGTGGGCATTACAACTTTAGCGACCGCAGTTAGTGAAAGTGCCGAAACCATAGAGGAGGTTTATGAGCCTTTTCTTATTCAACAGGGATTTATTTACAGAACGCCCAGAGGCCGTGAAGTTACCGAAGCCGCTTATAAACATTTGGGCAGAATAAAAGGAAACATCCAAGGCGGACTTTTTTAATTTAAAAAAATGAATGATGGTGAGGGAGAATAATAATATTCCTACTGTTTCTGTTTTCAGGTTTTACGCGAATTCGCGCCAGATTCTGAAGAATCCGTTACCTTTCCATATCAACAACTTTAATAAATTAGGAGACACTTTTCAAATTAAATTAGGCTTCGGAAAACCGCTGATTTTTTCACGAGATCCGCAATTTGCTGAATATGTGCTTCAGAGGAACCACAAAAATTATAAAAAGTCGCCAATCCAGACAAAGGATATGGCGAAATATCTGGGCAAGGGATTATTGACTTCAGAAGGAGAACACTGGAGGAAACAGCGAAAATTGATTCAACCTGCCTTTCATAAGAAACAACTTGAAAAATTGCTGGAAACAATCAAATCTGCAATTCTTTTTGAAATTCAAAAAATTAAAACTGAACAACCGATTGATATTTTTCCAATTTTCAATGATTTGGCTTTTCAAACTGTTGTCAAATCTTTGTTCAGCAGCGCAATCAATAAATCAGAAATCAATCGTTTACAGCACATCACCGAAGCGGCACAGAAAATGCTTGTCCGGGAATTGCGACAGCCTTATTTGGGCTGGTGGTTTCATTGGGGCGGGGCAATCAGAAAGCATCAGAATTTGGTAACAGAAGCACGCGGAATTTTGAAAAAAATTGTTTCCGACAGAAGACAGCGGGAAAATAGGGAAGGTGATTTACTGGATATGTTATTGGACGCCCGCTATGAAGATGGAAAAGCGATGGAAGAGGAACAGCTTTTGGATGAAATTCTAATCCTTTTTACCGCTGGTCATGAAACAACTTCAAACGCATTGACTTTTACTGCGGAATTGTTGGCAAGAAATCCTGAAGTTCAGGAGAAAATAGCGTCAGAAGTTATGGAAGCGGAAAACACAGCAACTGATTTGATGCAAGTTCTGAAATCCTGTCCATACACCCAAAATGTGATTGAAGAAAGCATGCGATTGTATCCGCCAGCTTATTTTATCGATCGTAAAAGTGTTGAAGATGATTATTTTGAAGGAAAGTTTGTTCCCAAAGGTTCCAGTGTTCTGTTTGCTATTTATGAAGTGCACCAGCATCGGAAACATTGGGAAAAACCTGAAACTTTTATTCCTCAACGTTTTTCTGAAAATGAAAAAAGACCTTATTTTCCTTTTGGAGCGGGTCCCAGAAAATGTATAGGAAATAATTTTGCGATGTATGAAATGATTTTGACCATTGCAGAAGTAATAAAACAGTTTAAAATTGATTATAAAGAAGAATCCATTAAAATCAATCCGTTAATTACACTCAAACCCAAAGACGCTTTTTTACAATTTAAAAAAAGGGAATTGTGAATATTCAAGAACGTACCGCGCTTATAAAGGAAGAGGCAAAACGTCTCGGCTTCATGTCATGCGGAATTAGCAAGGCCGAGTTTCTGGAAAAAGAAGCGCCAAGATTGGAAAATTGGCTGAAAGAGAAGCGACATGGGCAAATGCTTTACATGGAAAATCATTTTGACAAAAGATTGGATCCTACAAAACTGGTGGATGGTTCTAAAAGTGTCATTTCTTTGCTTCTCAACTATTATCCGGACGAAAAGCAGAGTGAAACTGGTTTGAAAATCAGTAAGTATGCTTATGGAACCGATTATCATTTTGTGATAAAGGATAAATTGAAGTCGTTGATGTTTTTTATAAATGAAAAAATAGGCGATGTTGACGGACGCGCTTTTGTGGATTCAGCACCGGTTTTGGATAAAGCCTGGGCGGCAAAAAGCGGACTCGGATGGATCGGGAAGAATTCGAATTTAATTACAAAGCAAGTCGGTTCCTTCTTTTTTATAGCTGAATTGATTGTAGATTTGGAATTGGATTACGATACACCTGTTACTGATCACTGCGGAAGTTGTACTGCTTGTATTGATGCATGTCCGACACAAGCAATTGTTGAGCCTTATAAAGTCGATGGAAGTAAATGTATTTCTTATTTTACAATAGAATTGAAGGAGGAAATTCCGCAGGATGCGGCGGGAAAATTTGAAAACTGGATTTTTGGTTGTGATATTTGCCAAGATGTTTGTCCGTGGAACCGTTTTTCGAAACCACATAATGAACCGCTTTTCAATCCACATGAAGATCTATTAAACATGTCAAGTAAAGATTGGGAAGAAATAACCGAAGAAGTTTTTTCCAAAATATTTAAAAAATCAGCAGTAAAAAGAACAAAATACAACGGATTGAAGAGAAACATTGACTTTTTGAAAATCAAAAAATAATCCGCAAATCTTAATAATCGCCTTTTTCGAATATTAAAAAATTAAAAAGAGGTGGAATTTATAATAAAATATTGAACCTTCACGACAATCATTTTTACCTTTGTCCATTATCGAATAAATTATGACTAAACTTAGCAAAAGAAGAGAAGCATTGGTATATCATGCCAAGCCTTCACCCGGAAAAATAAAGGTTGTACCTACTAAAAAATATGCAACGCAAAGAGATTTGTCATTGGCTTATTCGCCAGGTGTAGCCGAGCCTTGCTTGGAAATCGCCAAAGACAAGGACAATGTTTATAAATATACGGCAAAAGGAAACTTGGTCGCCGTCATTTCAAATGGAACAGCGGTTTTGGGATTGGGAAATATTGGTCCCGAGGCTTCAAAACCAGTGATGGAAGGAAAAGCACTATTGTTCAAAATATTTGCGGATATAGATGTTTTTGATATTGAAGTAGATACACGGAATATTGATGAGTTCGTAAATACCGTAAAAAATATAGCGCCAACTTTCGGGGGAATTAATCTGGAAGATATTGCAGCTCCCGAAGCTTTTGATATTGAAAGAAGATTAAAGGAAGAACTTGATATTCCGGTAATGCACGATGATCAACACGGAACTGCCATTATTTCATCAGCGGCCTTGTTGAATGCACTTGAATTGGCAAAGAAGAAAATAGGAAAGGTGAAAGTTGTAGTGTCGGGAGCGGGATCAGCGGCGTTAGCCTGTGTGAATTTATATGTTGCACTTGGGGTTCAAGTGAAAAACATCGTGATGTTCGATTCCAAAGGCGTTCTGCATCAGGGGCGTGAGAATCTTTCGGAACTTCAAAAAAAATATGCCGTAAAAAAACAATATGCATCGTTGGGAGAAGCGATGGAAGACGCCGATGTTTTTCTTGGCTTATCCGTCGCGAATATTGTTTCGCCTGAAATGCTTAAAAAAATGGCCAAAAATCCAATCGTTTTTGCGATGGCGAATCCAGATCCCGAAATCGCTTATGACCTGGCAATAGCATCCCGAAAGGATATTATCATGGCCACGGGCAGAAGTGATCATCCTAATCAAGTGAATAATGTACTCGGATTTCCTTTTATTTTCCGGGGCGCATTGGATGTAAGGGCGACGAAAATAAACGAGGAAATGAAAATGGCAGCTGTAAAAGCACTTGCTTTATTGGCTCGCGAACCTGTTCCAGAACAAGTGAATATTGCTTACGGCGAAACAAAGCTCAATTTTGGAAGGGATTATATCATTCCGAAGCCCTTTGATCCTCGATTAATTACTACGGTTCCTCCTGCAGTCGCAAAAGCCGCCATGGAAAGTGGGGTTGCCAAAAATCCGATTTTGGATTGGATAAAATATGAGGATGAATTATTAGAGAGAATGGGAAGTGATAATAAAATCACCCGACTCCTAATGAACAGGGCTAAAATTGAACCGAAACGTATTGTTTATGCAGAAGCAGATCATTTAGATGTTCTTAAAGCTGCACAAATTTGCCATGATGAAGGTATTTGTCAACCTATTTTATTGGGAAATAAGCACATTATCAAAGAATTGATGATTGAGATTGATTTTGATGCCGATGTTCAAATTATTGACCCTTTCTCGGATGATGAAAGTGTAAGGCGAAATGCGTATGCCCATAAATTATGGGAATTACGAGCTCGGAAAGGGGTCACTAAATACGATGCTGAAAAAATGATGAGGGAGCGGAATTATTTTGCCGCAATGATGGTCAATCAAGGTGATGCCGATGCTTTAATTTCAGGTTATTCCAGGGCGTTTCCAACCGTGGTAAAACCTTATTTACAACTTATCGGGATGGGGAAAGGAGTTTCTCGCGTCGCAACTACCAATTTAATGAATACATCACGAGGTCCACTTTTTATAAGTGATACTTCTTTAAATATCAATCCTTCTGCAAAAGATTTGGCCAAAATTACTTTAATGACGGCAAGAACCGTTCAACTTTTTGGAATGGAGCCGGTAATTGCATTGGTTTCATACGCCAATTTTGGTTCTTCTGATGATGAGCGGGCGGTAAAAGTGCGGGAAGCAGTTGCCTATTTACATAGATTTCATCCAGAGTTGATTGTAGATGGGGAGCTACAAACCGATTTTGCGCTCAATAAAGAAATGTTGCAGAAAAAGTTTCCATTTTCAAAAATTGCAGGAAGAAAGGTAAATACCTTGATTTATCCTAATTTGGAATCGGCAAACAGTACGTACAAACTGATCAAAGAATTGAACAAAACCGACTCCATAGGACCGATAATGATGGGCATGAAAAAACCAGTTCACATTTTGCAATTGGGTGCCAGTGTTGAAGAAATTGTAAATATGTCGGCAGTAGCAGTAGTAGATGCGCAAGAAAAAGAACGGAAGGCAAAACAGGAAAGCAAGAAGTAATTTGGGTTTCTTCATCTGTGATATTTTAGTACATTTGGTGCCTTAACTTTTGATTAACAATGATTCATCATATAAAAGGCAAGTTGGTGGAGAGAAATCCTACCCATGTAGTTGTGGAATGTCAGGGAGTGGGATATTTTTTGAATATTTCCCTTCACACCTTTTCCTTAATTCCTTCTTCTGAAGATATTTTTCTTTTTACGCACCTACAGGTGAAAGAGGATTCCCATACGTTGTTCGGTTTCAAGGAAAAGTCTGAACGGCAAATTTTCCGACTGCTGATTTCAGTCTCTGGAATTGGCGCGAATACAGCGAGAATGATGTTGTCGTCATTGGTTCCACAGCAAATAATTGAAGCAATTGCTTCAGGTGACGTTGCAACCATTCAAAGTATTAAGGGTATTGGTGCCAAAACCGCCCAAAGGGTTATCTTAGATTTAAAGGATAAAATTTTAAAAATATTTGATGCTGATGAAGTTTTTTCAGCACCAAACAATACGAGTCAAGATGAAGCGTTATCTGCTTTGGATACCCTTGGTTTCAATAGAAAACAATCCGAGAAAGTGGTTAACAAAATTGTAAAGGAATCGCCTAATGCTACAGTGGAATCTATTATTAAACTTGCATTAAAAAATTTGTAATTATTTTGAGTAAACCCAATAATCTTAAATTTTTAGTAGCAGCGATTGTTCTTCTATTTCTTTTTCTTGTCCCGCAAGAAATAATGGCGCAAGAAACCGATTCTACTGCTACTGGTTATTCTTTAGGAACTATAAATTTACAACAACCGCAGAGCATTGTTACCAGTTACAGTTATGATCCTATATTGGATCGTTATATCCTTACTCAAACTGTAGGGAATATTGATATTACGTTGCCGTTGACCCTCACCAGGGAGGAATATGAAAAACGGGTGATGGAAGAGTCAATCCGGAATTATTTCAAGGAAAAAATAAACGCTTTTGACAAAGTACAAGAGGGAACTACGGAAGATCAAGGGAATTTGCTTCCGAATTTTTACGTGAATTCAAGTTTTTTCGAATCTATTTTTGGGGGAAATGAAATTGAAGTGATCCCCCAAGGCTCCGTGGAATTGGACTTGGGAGTTTTATACACCAAACAGGACAATCCCGCCTTTTCACCCAGAAATAGAAGCAATCTAACATTCGATTTTAACCAAAGAATAAGCTTGAGTTTGGTGGGAAATGTCGGAACACGTTTGCAAGTGAGAGCGAATTATGATACGGAATCAACGTTTGATTTTCAGAATCAAATAAAACTGGAATACACACCAACCGAAGATGATATTATTCAGAAAATTGAAGTTGGGAATGTAAGCATGCCTTTAAACAGTGCACTGATTCAAGGTGCTCAAAGTCTTTTTGGAGTAAAAACGGAACTCCAGTTTGGGAAAACTAGAATTACTGGTGTTTTTTCTGAACAAAAATCGGAACGTAGAACGGTGAATGTTGAGGGTGGAGGAACCGTTGAGGAATTCGAAAAATTCATTTTGGATTATGATGAAAACCGACATTTCTTCTTAGCGCATTACTTCCGGGATAATTATGATCGCGCTCTGGAGAATTATCCGTTTATAAACTCAAACATACAAATTACACGGGCCGAAGTTTGGATTACAAACCGTTCTAACAATACACAGAATTTAAACGATGCCCGAAATATTGTTGCTGTCCAAGATTTAGGGGAAGCCTTCGCACCCGGAAATATTGGTCTGGATACGCCACCCGCAGGTTTTTTCAATTCAGGAATTTATCCCGATAACTCCAACAACGACTTTAATCCATTGGGCATTACGGGTCCTGCCGAATCTATATTGACTCCTGCAATTAGAGATATTGCTACGGTAGATAATGGTTTCGGAATTCCTGTGCAGGAAGGAATCGATTACGTGAAATTGGAAAATGCCAGACAGCTAAATCCTTCGGAATATACGTTGGACACCCAACTTGGATATATTTCTTTAAATCAAAAATTGAACAATGATGAGATTCTTGCCGTCGCTTTTCAGTTTACGGTTAATGGGGAAGTTTATCAAGTAGGAGAATTTGCCAGTGATGGGATGGGAGCCAATCCGCAGAATGGACAAGGGCAAAATCAGGCACCGGTTTCTCAAAACTTGGTCGTAAAAATGTTGAAAAGCACAATTACCAACGTCGAAGAACCTATATGGGACTTAATGATGAAAAATATTTATAGCTTGGGTGCTTACCAATTACAGCAGGAAGATTTCCGAATGAACATTCTTTATACAGATCCCCAACCTGTAAATTATCTTGAAGCAGTTGAAGGAACCCCACTTCCTGAAGATGTTGCACAAACTCCTTTATTGAGGGTTTTTAGTTTGGATCGATTGAATTTCAACAACGATCCTGTGAACGGTGGTGACGGATTTTTTGACTACGTTCCGGGAATAACTGTAGATACCCAAAATGGAAGAATAATTTTTACCACTGTTGAGCCTTTTGGAGAACATCTTTTTGAAAAACTTGATAATACTCCCAATTCTGGAACCGAAGATTATAATATTCCTTCCACCTATAATGAAAATCAGGAAGAATATGTTTTTAGGACTTTATATACAACAACCAAAACAATCGCGGAACAAGAAGATGCGGATAAAAACAAATTTCAGTTAAAGGGAAAATATACTTCCTCAGGTGCCGGCGGGATCCCAATCGGGGCTTTCAATGTCCCACAGGGTTCAGTCACGGTAACGGCAGGTGGAAGGGTTTTACAGGAGGGAGTTGATTATGTAGTCGACTATCAATTGGGCCAAGTTCAAATATTGGATGCTGCATTATTGGCTTCAAAAACACCAATTGAAATTTCTACAGAAAACAATGCTGTTTTTGGCCAATCGACCAAAAGATTCACCGGAATAAACGTCGAACATACGTTTAGTGAAAAATTATTGGTGGGCGCGACTTTTTTAAATTTAAATGAACGGCCGATTACCCAAAAAGCAAATTACGGTTATGAACCTATCAATAATTCGATCTACGGATTCAATTTTAACTACAGTACCGAGGTTCCGTTTTTTACACGTTTAGTGAATAAATTACCGAATCTTGATACAGATGTAGAATCGAGGTTTTCGTTAAGGGGGGAATTTGCTTATTTACAGCCTGGTGCACCAAAAGGGAATGAGTTTGAAGGTCAATCAACTTCTTATGTTGATGATTTTGAAGCTTCTCAAACTTCTATTTCCATAAATTCGCCGCTTTCGTGGGATTTATCAAGTGTGCCCGTGGGTTTTGGAGGAGAATTTGCCAACGACAACTTAACAATCAATAATAAAAGGGCAAAACTTGCGTGGTATACGATTGATCCTCTTTTTTATAGCTCTCAAAGACCGGATGGAATTAGTGACAACGATTTGTCAACCTATGCCACCAGAAGGGTTTTTATAAATGAAATATTTCCGAACATAGATATTGTACAGGGACAAACACAGGTGGTTTACACAATGGATTTAGCTTATTATCCTGATGAAAGGGGTCCTTACAATTTCAATCCTGCTGCCAATGGTTCAAATACGCTTCCAAATCCGCAGGAAAATTTTGGAGGGATTTCCCGAGCTGTAAATAATACCAATTTTGAACAGACAAATGTCGAATTTATTGAATTCTGGCTAATGGACCCTTTTATTTATGATGAGAATATTGGGAACAATGGTGGGAAAATAACCTTTAACCTCGGTAATATTTCGGAAGATGTTTTAAAAGACGGTAGGAAACAATATGAAAATGGCCTTCCCGAAGACGGATCTCTGAACAATACCATTACCACTACTTTTGGAGTTGTTCCAGCTAATCAATCTTTGGTCTATGCCTTTGACACCGAAGGTCAGGCAAGGCAGAATCAAGATGCAGGTTTTGACGGACTTGGGGATTTGGAAGAAGCCAATTTTTTCCCTCAGTTTTCGGGTATTGACGATCCCGCTGCCGATAATTACAATTACTTTTTGGCTGTAGATGGAGGCATCGTTGAAAGGTATCGTAATTATAATGGAACTGATGGGAATTCCCCTTCCGAAGTCACAAATACAAATAGAGGAAATTCCCCACTTCCAACAGTCGAAGATTTGAACAGGGATAACACAATGAATACTATAGACAGTTATTTCCAATATGAGGTAGAAGTATTCCCCGGAATGAGTGTTGATAATAGCGAATATATAACTGACGTAAAAACCACAACCGCGAATCTTCCAAATGGGAGTAGTCTTCCTGTGAGATGGGTACAGTTCAAAGTTCCAATTTATGAACCTACGTCTTCAGTAGGTGGTATTGCAGATTTTCGTTCTATAAGATTTATGCGAATGTTCTTATCCGAATTCGAGGAAGAGGTGATACTTAGATTTGGAACAATGGATTTGGTTCGTGGTGATTACAGAAGATATACCCAATCCTTACAAACCGATTCTCCTATTCCCGAAAATGATAATACGCTTTTCGAAATTGCCGCGGTAAGTATTGAAGAAAATGAAAATAGAATTCCTATTCCTTATGTAATGCCTCCTGGTGTAAACCGTGAAAATTTATACAATAACAATACGAATGTAAGACAAAATGAAAAGTCCTTGTCTCTACGGGTGTGCGATTTGGAAAGTCAGGATGCTAGGGCCGTGTACAAGAATTTTCAAATCGATATGCGACAATACAAACATTTGGAAATGTTTTTACATGCTGAATCAATCGTGAATGAAACGCCTTTGCAAGATGGAGAACTTGTAGCCTTTTTAAGAATGGGGACTGATTTTACCGAAAACTATTATCAAATTGAAATTCCACTGAAGCCAACAGCTTTTGGAGCAAACTCTGCGGAAGAAATTTGGCCTGAAGAAAACAGAATGAATTTGCCGCTAGAACTTCTTCAGCAGGTAAAATCCTTGGTTTTGGGCGATGTAGCTTATAATTCCGCTGAGATAAATTACTTTGACGAAGCTTTAAATCCCGTTGCTGAAGGTAGTGATTATGAAATGGGTGAATTAAGGATTGGTATCAAAGGGAATCCGAGTTTTGGAAATGTAAGGGTCCTGATGTTGGGACTAAAAAATGGTTTGCCAGATGCGAGTCCGCAAGATGTATGTGGCGAGGTATGGTTTAATGAACTGCGTCTTTCTGAAATGAAAAACGAAGGTGGTTGGGCTGCGATCTTGAACATGGACACAAATTTTGCAGATTTTGCCAATGTTACGGCTACGGGAAGAAGAAGCACAATAGGGTTTGGTTCCATAGAACAAGGTCCCAATGAAAGGAGCCGTGACGATGTAAAACAATACGATATTGTAACCAATGTTAATTTCGGTCAGTTGCTACCAAAATCTTGGGGTTTAAAAATACCGTTTAACTATAGTATTGGTGAGGAAATCATCACTCCGCAATACGATCCAGAATACCTCGACTTGGAATTACAAACACGTTTGGATAATGCCGAAAGTGCCCAAGAAGAAGAGGAAATATTGGAGCGTGCTCAAAATTACACGAAAAGACAAAGCATTAACTTAATTGGATTACGAAAAGAACGTACGGGGGAAGAGGTTCCAATGCCTTATGATATCGAGAATTTTGCGGTTTCCGCGACTTACAATCAGGTGGATCACAGGGATTTTGAAATAGAAGATGCTTTGGATCAGAATGTGAGGTTGGGGGCAACTTATGATTATACTTTTCCGGAGTTTGGTATAGAACCTTTCAAAAACATTTCAGCTCTTGATAGCAGTGAGTATTATGCCCCGATCAAAGATTTTAATTTCAGTCCGTTACCAACAAGTATTTCTTCGAGTTCAAATATTATCAGACAATACAACGAACAGAAATTCAGGGAGTTCAATTTGCCAGAAGGAAGCATCGGAATTCCGACACTTTATCAAAGAAATTTCTTGTTCGACTGGCAATATACGTTGAATTACAATCCAACAAAATCCCTTTCCCTCAATTATAATTCCTCAAACAACAGAATTGTGAGAAATTATATTGATGAAGACAATAATGAAGATAATTCAATCGGTATTTGGGACGGATTTTTTAATGTGGGGGATCCAAATTATCATTTCCAATCCCTTCAAGCCAATTACGCCATCCCGTTTGAAAAAATTCCAGCCTTAAAATTCCTGAGAGCCACTTATACTTATTCAAGTGATTTTCAATGGCAAAAAGGTTCGGAGGTTTTTAACTCGCTTGAAGGTATTCCAGAAATTGGCAACAGTGTGCAAAATTCAAATTCACACAAAATCAACGCAACTTTGGATATGCAGCATCTTTATAATTTTGTTGGTCTGAAACAGAAGAAAGCAGCAACAGAAACGATTAAAGAAAGAAGCAGCCGTGTGCCTACGCTAAACAGAAATGACTCTATAGAGGAAGAAAAGGCGGAACCTAAAAATGAACTGAGCTCAGGTGATAAAGCATTAAATAGAGGAATTGGTTTGTTAACGGCCATTAAACGAATCCAAATAAGTTATGAAGAAAACCAAGGAACCTTCTTGCCCGGTTATACACGTGGCGTGGGTTTTGCTGGCACAATGAAACCGACCTTGGGATTTGTGTTTGGTAGTCAGGCAGAAGTCCGGGAATTGGCTGCTAGAAATGGTTGGCTCACCTTGTATCAAGAGTTTAATCAACAATATTCTGAAGTTGAAACCAAAAAATTGAATCTAAATGCACAACTTCAGTTAATTCCAGATTTAACAATCGACCTGAATGCAAATAGGATTTATGCGGAAACCTTTAATGAAAATTATCGTGTTGATCCCGATGATTTGGAATACCATTCGCTTACTTCTTCTACATACGGGAATTTTAATATTTCCACTATTCTGATTAAAACGGCTTTTAGTAATTCAGATCAGGACAATTCCGAAGCGTTTGAACAATTCAGGGCAAATCGTTTGGTTGTAGCACGTAGATTGGCGGCAGAGAGGGGATTGGATCCCTCAAACGTTGATGCTGATGGTTATCCCATAGGTTTTGGGAAAGACAATCAAGCGGTATTGTTGCCAGCTTTTTTATCTGCTTATTCCGGAACCGATGCTGGAGATGTAAGTTTTTCTGCTTTTAAAGATATTCCACTTCCAAACTGGGATATTAAATATACGGGCTTGATGAGATTGGATTGGTTCAAAAAGAATTTCAAAAGGTTTTCGATAGCTCACGGATATCAAGCCTACCAAACAATTAATCAATTCCAAACGAATTTAGATTACGATAGTGGTTTAGACCAAGGGGGGAATTTTAAAAACAGGGTGCTCTATTCAAATATTAATTTGACCGAACTTTTTAGCCCGTTAGTGAAAATAGATCTTGAGATGCAAAACTCGATCAAGGTTTTGGCTGAAATTCGGAAGGATAGATCATTGTCATTAAGCTTTGATAACAATCTTCTAACCGAAATGTCCGGGAACCAATACACACTTGGTTTAGGTTACCGCATAAAGGATGTGAAAATAGGAACCCGAATTGAGGGAAGAAGACGTGTTTTGAGCAGCGATCTCAATTTTAAAGCTGATCTTTCTTTTAGAAGAAACAAAACCATTATTAGATATCTTGATATTGATAACAGCCAAACCACCGCTGGACAAGATATCTGGATTTTCGAATTCAGGGCGGATTATGCACTGACAAAAAATCTGGTGGCAGAATTTTATTACGATCACAGTTTCTCGGAATATGCTATCTCTACAGCCTTTCCACAAACGACAATTAGGTCCGGTATCACTTTGCGGTATAATTTTGGAAATTAACAAAAAATAAATTGAAGTGCTATATCTAAAAAATTAACTTTGCTAATCAAAAAATTAAATATATGAATACTCCAGACAATTTAAAGTATACCAAAGATCACGAATGGGTAAAAATAGAAGGTGATATTGCTACCATTGGAATAACTGATTTTGCCCAAAGCGAATTAGGTGATATTGTTTATGTTGAGGTTGATGCCATTGACGAAGAACTCGAAAAGGAAGCAGTTTTTGGAACCGTGGAAGCAGTTAAAACGGTTTCAGATTTATTTCTCCCGCTATCAGGTGAGATTTTTGAATTCAATACGATTTTGGAAGACGAGCCCGAAAAAGTAAATACAGATCCTTACGGAGACGGCTGGATGGTCAAAATGAAAATTTCAAATCAATCTGAAATAGAAGACTTGCTCGATGCAAATTCATACAAGGAACTAATTGGGGCGTAAACTTTTATTTCTTTTAGCGTTACTGTACACTTTGCTGTTGATTGGCGCATCCTTGTTTTCATTAAAAGATATTCCCGTCGAAAAAATTTCGACCAGTGACAAAGTTTTACATGGTGTAGCTTATTTTGTTCTTGTCGTTGTGTGGTCCTTTGTTATTTCCAAATCAAAAAATCGGTCTTTCAGAAAAATGCTTTTTTTGATTGGAAGTGTAGCCTTCATTTTTGGCATCGTTATTGAGATTTTACAAGGTTCTCTAACTACCTATAGAGAACCCGATATTTGGGATGTTTTGGCGAATACCATTGGTATTGTTTTAGCAATGGGAGTCGTAACCGTTAAAAAGAAAATATAGGATTAAGACAAATAATTAAATGATTTCTTCAAAAAATAACTATTTTAGCCACGCTTTAAAATAATTTCTTATGGAACCTAAAAAGAATCCAAAAGCCGATTTAAACAAGAAGAGTGTTCTGTTTTTACAATTGGGCTTGATTTTGATCCTTTTCATTACTTGGAGGGCAATTGAGTTTAAAACTTATGACAAGGATGATTTTGATTCTTCAACCATTCAATATGATATGTTGGAAGAAGAAGATGTTCCGATTACGGAAATATTAAATCAACCGCCACCACCGCCACCACCGCCACCAGCTCCTGAAGTTATTGAAGTGATTGAAGATGAGGAAGAAGTAGAGGAAGATATTATTGAGTCTACAGAGACTACACAGGAAGAAATTATTGAAGTACGTGAAGTTGAGGTTGCTGAAGCACCAGAAGAGGTGATTGATGTTCCTTTTACAGTAATTGAAAACGTACCGGTTTTTCCAGGTTGTGGAAATTTGGCTACAAATGCTGAGAAGAAGAAATGTATGAGTGAAAAAATCCAGCAGTTTGTTGACAAACGTTTTAACAGGGATCTTGCAAGTGAGCTAGGTCTAACCGGGATTAACAAAATTTACGTTGTTTTTAAAATCAATGAAAAGGGAAAAGTAGTTGATGTGAGGGCTAGAAATCCGCATCCACGTCTTCAGGAGGAAGCTGCCCGTGTGGTAAATTCACTTCCCGATATGGTTCCTGGAAGCCAGAGAGGTAGACCAGTAGGTGTTTTATACTCTCTACCAATAGTATTCCAGGTTCAGGATTAAATCGTTAGCACATAAAATAAATAGCCGCGCTTGAATAAAGCGCGGTTTTTTTGTGCCTCTTTTTGAGGGGTTGGCATCTTTATTGTATTTCAGAAAAAGCCAAGAGAGACGGTTTGGGGAGAGGAAAGAAATGGCTTTTGAAAACGTAACTTCTAAATCGCATTTATATGGAACTCAAAAAGAACCCAAAAGCCGACTTGAACAAAAAACGAACTGTATTCTTTCAATTGGCACTTGTATCCTTGCTTCTTCTTGCTTGGTTTGTAATTGAAAATACAGGAAGTTATACTACTTTGAGTATTGCGCCACCTTCTGAAAAAATGCTTTTTTTAGAAGAAGAATGGATGCCTGTTGCGCTGCCAGAAAAAAAATTGCCGGCAGCTCCTTTGCCTGAAATTATTGATAAAGTGATTCCATCCAAGGAGGAAACCAAAAATGTAGATTTGAAACTTGAGCTGGAGCCTGAAACGGCTGCATCAGATTCACATTTAAAAGCAAAGGATATTATCTTCATCGATGATCCAGAACCTGTAACTCAAAACGTCTTGGTTAAATTTGTAGAAGAAGTCCCTATTTTTCCAGGTTGTGAAAAAGAGCTTGACAATAAAGGTAGGTTAGAATGTATGAGCCAAAAAATAAATGAGTTTATCAATAAAAAATTTGATAAGGATTTAGGTTCAAAACTGGGATTGTCAGGAGTAAATACAATTTATGTGAGTTTTAAAATTGATACGGATGGCGAAGTGGTTGGGGTGAAAACCCAAAGTCGAAATCCTCGTTTGAAAAAGGAAGCAGAACGTGTAGTTAATTCTTTACCCGTAATGACACCGGGTAAACAACACGGAAAACCAGTAGGTGTTCTTTATTCATTACCCATCATATTCGAAATTAAATAAAGTTGTCAAAACCTTCGAAACCCATACTGTATTGTATGGGTTTTTTCATTTAAAAAAATAACTTTTAACTTTTCTATTTGAAAAAATGTATCTTTCGCGGCAAATTTGATTAACCGTTATGAAGTTTTTTTACCTTCTGTTTTTTATGCCATTGATCATGATCTCACAAACTACGGGATCTGCATTGGAAAAATATCCGATTTTTGAAAATTGTAAAAACGAATCCATAAATGCGCAGAAGGATTGTTTCTCCAAAGAATTGAAATCTTTCATTTTAAATAATCTAGAAGTACCGCGTTCTTTAAAAGAGAAAAATTACGACGGACAAGCAGTTGTGCTTTTTGAAGTCACAAAAATGGGGGAGTTTAATGTTATTTATATAGATGCTTTTAATGCGGAATTAAAGGAAGAGATTACGAGAGTATTCGAATTACTGCCTATTGTTGAACCTCCCACCTATAATGGCAAAGCGGTTAACATGCAGTTTAGGCTTCCCATTCCCTTGACTGCGGAAAGTGCAAGTTTTTCAACTTCTGAAAAAATTCAGGAATTAAAAAGTTTGGGTTCCTCTGAATATGATGATATTACGACCGTGGATACTGTTGATCGAAAATACCGGAGTAGTATTAATATTCCGCTTTCCCACCAGAATTACAGTAGGTTCAATCATGAAATGAATCAATTGGGAACCAACAGCCATACCGCTTCGAAGCCTTTCTTGTATAAAAATGTTGGACGCTATCACGACTTTGATGCGGAATATTTAAAATTAAAAAAGGATTCCGATTCTTGGTTCGGAAGAAAATTATGGAATGAACATTTATTTGAGGTCCAAGGAGAAGAATATTGGTTTACAGCCGATTTTGCCGTCGATTTACAGTTGGGGAAAGATCTAAACAGTGAATTGAAATACACCTACAACAATACAAGGGCTGCAATTTTTCAAGGCGGATTGGGTGAGGATCTGAATTTTTATGTTGCTGTATTCGAAAACCAGGGCAGGTTTGCGGATTATTTTAACAATTATGCCGAATCACTGAAACCAGATGGCGGTAATCCTGCAATCATCCCCGGAAGAGGAATTGCAAAGGAGTTTGGTGAAACAGGATATGATTATCCTGTTGCCGAAGGATATCTTTCCTACAGTCCCGGTAAATTTTTTAATATACAATTTGGGCATGGGAAGAATTTTATCGGTGACGGTTACAGATCACTTTTTTTAAGCGATAATGCGAGTCCATATCCTTACTTAAAATTAAACACCAGTTTTTGGAAAATCAAATATACCAACATCTGGATGTCACTCCGAGATGTAAGACCCGAAGTAACAGCTGACGGATCTTTCTTGACTAAATACGTGGCCACCCATTATTTGAGTTTAAATGTGACCAAAAGATTGAATCTTGGTTTTTTTGAATCTGTTATTTGGCAGAATGACAATAGTAGGGGATTCGATTTGAATTATTTGAATCCTGTTATTTTCTATCGTGCCATAGAATTCTCTACTGGTTCCAGGGGCGGAAATGCACTTTTGGGTATAAGCGGGAAATATAAATTTTCAAATCACATGAACATTTATAGTCAATTGATGATAGATGAATTTTCATCATTGGATATTTTTAACGGAAATGGTAGTTATAAAAACAAAATAGGTCTTCAATTGGGGGCAAATTATTACAATGCTTTTAATATTGAAAATCTGCATTTACAGGCCGAATATAATCAGGTGAGACCATTCGTTTATTCCCACAATTCGGAGGTTTTGAACTATGGACACAATAACCAATCTTTAGCACATTTATGGGGTGCCAATTTTAAGGAAGTCGTGGGTATTGCCAGATATCATTTTGACAGATGGTACGGTGAAGGAAAAATGGTAATTGGTAAAAGGGGTTTGAATTTTTCTGATCCCGACAGTCCAAATTACGGAGGTGATATTTACGCTTCCGAAGATGATAGGGCAAGAGATAACAATCATTCCATAGGTCAAGGTAATACAACCAATTCATTTTTCGGTCAGCTCGAAATGGGATACTTGGTAAATCCTGCAACCAATCTAAAATTATATGGAAGTGTTATCTACCGGAATTTTGATCCTCTTGAGGCATCATCCAATGCTGTAAAACAACCTACGGTATGGTTCAATTTTGGTTTAAGGACCGATATTTTTAACTGGTACTTTGATTACTAGATCTTTCCGTGGAATCGGGAGTTAAAAAAATCTAAATTTAACAGCTTAATTTTCTTGTTGAAAGGCTTTTAAGAAGTATCTTTGCGCCCAATAAAAGAATATTTTTTTGAATACAACAGTAGCTACAAAAGTTCCCTTCTCAATGGTAACGGATTTAAAAGAAATTACCAAAATCCGACTTACATTAAGTGTAGTTTTCTCTTCATTGGCCGGTTATCTTTTGGCGGCAGAGACAGTTGATTTTTTCACGCTTCTAGCTTTGTTTATTGGAGGATATTTAATTGTAGGTGCTTCCAATGCTTTCAATCAAGTGATTGAAAAAGATTTGGATGTTTTGATGAGCCGCACAAAAAACAGGCCTTTGCCATCTGGTAGAATGTCGGTCAATACGGCTTTGTTCATAGCTGTTTTTTTTACAATTGCCGGCTTGACGATTTTATACAATATTAACCCCAAGACTGCAATGTTTGGGGCTATTTCCATTTTCTTTTACGTTTGCCTTTATACGCCGTTAAAAACTCAAACTCCTTTATCTGTTTTTGTGGGTGCAATTCCTGGTGCCATTCCTTTTATGTTGGGGTGGGTTGCAGCAACCAATGAATTCAGTATAGAACCAGGTACGCTTTTCATGATTCAATTTTTTTGGCAGTTTCCACATTTTTGGGCTTTGGGCTGGTGGTTATATGACGACTATGAAAAAGGTGGGTTTTTTATGTTGCCAACAGGAAAAAAAGATAAAGGAACCGCAATACAGATAATCCTCTATACCATTTGGACGATAATTGTTTCATTAATTCCCGTTCTAGGCGTTACTGGCGATTTACATATCTCTATTATTGCTGCAATTTTTGTGTTTCTTTTGGGATTGACTCTTTTGTATTCGGCAATCAATCTATATAAGAAAAGAGATGCCGCTTCTGCAAAAAAGCTTATGCTCGCAAGCGTCTCCTATATTACATTACTTCAAGTGATTTATGTTTTAGATAAGTTTATAAAATTATGGATTTAACTCAAGATACGTTTAAAGAAAAAAATGAACGCGCCAAAAAAATGATGCTATGGTTTGGCATTATTAGTATGGGAATGATGTTCGCGGGGCTTACCAGTGCATACGTGGTTAGTAAAAGTAGACCAGATTGGATAAGTGATTTTGAGCTTCCAATAGCATTTTACTGGAGTACACTGGTAATCGTGCTGAGTAGTTTTACTTTTATCTTTGCGAAAAAAAATATTAAAGAAGGAAAACGATCTGTGGCAACCGCCGCTCTTATTGCAACCTTGGTGCTCGGCATTGTTTTTATTTTTTTGCAATTTGAAAGTTTCGCTCAAATAATTGAGAGTGGTTATTTTTTTACCGGAAGTGAAAGTACGGTCACCACTTCCTTTTTGTATATCATTGTGCTATCGCATTTAATTCATATCGCGGCTGGGCTTATCGTTCTTTTAGTGGTAATTTATAACCATTTTAAACAGCGTTACCATTCTGGTCAAATGCTTGGAATAGAGTTGGGTGCAACCTTTTGGCATTTTGTTGATGTGCTTTGGATTTACCTGTTTCTATTTTTATATTTCGTTAGATAAGAAAATTGTCTATTTTTGCACATCGATTAATAATAATTCTTTTGTATGGAAGCTACTGTTACTAGAACAGGTACCGAAGGAAAAACTTGGGGTGGGGGCAACGAACCATTAAAAGTTAGTTATGGAAAAATGATGATGTGGTTCTTCATTCTTTCCGATGCTCTTACTTTCTCGGGTTTTTTGGCGTCTTATGGGTTTTCTAGGTTTAAATTTATTGATTCTTGGCCCATAGCTGATGAGGTTTTTAATCACTTTCCATTTATGCATGGTGTAGATGCGCCAATGTATTACGTTGCTTTAATGACCTTTATCCTTATTTTCTCTTCTGTTACCATGGTTTTGGCGGTAGATGCTGGTCATCACATGAACAAGGCAAAAGTTACTTTTTACATGTTGTTGACCATTGTGGGAGGGCTTATTTTCGTTGGATCGCAAGCTTGGGAATGGAAAAATTTCATTTCTGGAACTTATGGTGCCGTAGAAACAAATGGAGGTAATATTTTACAATTTGTAAATACGGAAGGTGAGAGAATAGCTATTGCCGATTTTGCCGTTGAACAAGAATCAACAAGGGAAAGACATAAGGCAAGTAATGGTTTATGGTTTAGTGACGAAGGTGCACTTCCCGCGTACTCCATTGAAGAAATAAATGCAGGGTTTTTAGCAAATGAAAATCTATTGATCAGGACGCAACAGGTTAATGACGAGGGAGAAAAAACCGTCCTTAGTAGAAATGAATCTGTTGAGAAACTTCAGAAAGAAGGAAAACTGATGGTAATGGGGGCAAATCTGGTTCGTAATGAATATGGAAATCCACTTTTTGCTGATTTCTTTTTCTTCATTACCGGATTTCATGGATTTCACGTTTTTACAGGTATCGTTATTAATATTATCATATTTTTTAATGTTGTTTTAGGAACGTATGAACGTCGCGGAAGTTATGAAATGGTAGAAAAGGTTGGTCTTTACTGGCATTTTGTTGACTTGGTTTGGGTTTTTGTATTTACGTTCTTTTATTTGGTTTAAAAAAAATATAATGGCACACGAAACAGCACAGCACGATTCACACAATAAAAGAATCTGGACCGTATTCGGAATATTATCCTTAGTAACTATTGTTGAAGTTGTTTTAGGAATTTTAAAACCTGATTTTCTTACAGATACACTTCTTATTAGAATGAAGTTGTTGAATTGGATTTTCATTGTCCTAACTATTTATAAGGCGTATCTTATTGTATGGGCATTCATGCACATGGAGGGAGAAACAAAAGGCTTAAGAAGGGCAGTGGTATGGACTGCGGTTTTTCTAATTTCTTACCTAGTGGTTATACTACTTACAGAAGGTGATTATGTTCACGAAGTATTTGTAAATAACGCAGTTGCTTGGGATTTTTAGAAAATAAAAAGAATTGAAAAAAGGCGGTTTTTATACCGCCTTTTTTTATTTTTGCACTACTCTTCAACGAAGGTTATGAAAAAAGTAATAATTGTTGTTCTTCTCTTCGCCCTGCCGATTGTTGCCTACTTATTTTTTGCCTCGGGAGTGCATAATTTTGCCAAATTACCTGTGGTAAATGAAAAAATTGGATCCCTTAAAAGTTTTAGGGATATGGAAGGGAACCAAATCGATTTCCAGGACAAAATTACCATTTTGGGATTCTACGGAAATGATATCAATAATGTCAAAGGTTACGCTCTTAACCTGAATCAAAAAATTTATGATCGTTATTATCAATTCATCGATTTTCAAGTGGTGATTGTTGTGCCGGCCGGGGTGCAAGAAGATATTGTCGAGTTAAAGACGCAGCTGGACGATATAAGTGATGTTTCAAAATGGAAATTCGTTTTCGGAGAGCCCGATGATATTAAACTTTTGTTTGATAGCTTGGGAACTAAAACCGAGTTGAACAATAATTTAGCATCTCCCTATGTTTTCATCATAGACAAAGACGGAAAATTAAGAGGAAGAGATGATAAAGAGTATGATGAACCCATCGGTTACAATGCAGGTTCCGTTGCTGAATTAAGTGATAAAATGAACGATGATGTAAAAGTTATCCTCGCGGAATATCGTCTCGAACTGAAGAAATACAAGGGTGAAAATAAAAAACTGGATCAATGAAAAAAAATTATTCATACATAGGTATTTCTTTTATTGTCCTAATCTTTGGAATTTGGGCAATACCAAAAATTGTCGATAGATTATCAGGGCCCGACCTGGAAGTTATTGGGGAAGCACCTTCTTTTTCTTTTACAAATCAGAATAATCAAATAATCACCGATGAAGATTATAAGGGAAAAGTGTACGTGGTGGAATTCTTCTTTACTACTTGCCCAACCATATGTCCAATAATGAATGAAAACATGGTCAAGATACAGGATGAGTTTTTTGGAAATAAAAATTTCGGAATTGCATCTTTTTCTATCAATCCCGAAAAGGATACTCCAGAAGTCTTAAAAAAATATGCTGATGAATACGGGGTCTCAAACCCTAACTGGCATATGCTTACCGGAAATCGGGAAGATATTTATAAACTGGCCAATCAGGGTTACAATTTGTATGTTGGGATCAATCCTGAAATTGTTGATGGTTTTGAACATTCAGGTTATTTCGCTTTAATCGATCAAGATGGAAATATAAGGTCTAGAAAGGATGAATTCGGAAATCCGATTGTGTATTATAACGGACTTGACCAGAAGAATATTAATATGTTGAAAGAGGATATTAAAAAATTATTATGAGACTCGATTTAAGCCAGAGTGAAAAATGGATGGTTCCTACCATCATTGCAGTTTCCGTTATTGTTCCTGTGTTGATACTCATCTTAATGTATCTGCCGAATAGGGAAAACTACTATGAACTACAATCTGGAACTTTGCCTCTTTTTCACGCAGTCATTAATGGAATGACGGCAGTTTTACTTCTTTTGGGGTACTTCCTTATGAAAGTGGGTCAATATACACTGCACAGAAATGTAATGATCACTGCCTTTTTTCTGTCGACTTTATTCTTACTGAGTTATGTTTTTTCAAAAGTGAATATTGATCCGGTTTCGTATGGAGGGGAAGGAGCAATTCGTTATTTGTACTTTTTCATATTAATTAGCCATATTGTTTTATCGGCGGTTATAGTTCCATTGGTGTTGTTCACCATCTTCCGAGGTTTAAAAGGAGAGTTTAAAAAACACGCCAAAATTGCAAAATGGACTTTTCCAATTTGGCTATATGTAACGATTTCCGGAGTATTGGTCTATGTATTAATGTATCCTTATTATTAAAATTTATGCAATTCAAAAAAACGCTTCTTACGTTTTTATTAATCCTTGCTCCGTTTTTGGTTGAAGCACAGTGTTCAATGTGTCGAGCTGTTTTAGAAAGCCAGGATTCCATGGAAACAGCCGAAGGCATCAATAACGGGATTATTTATTTAATGGTTTTTCCATATTTATTCTTTGCCGGTCTTGGGATTTTCATTTATAAAAACAGGAAAAAATCATCTTAAGATGATTTTTTTAATTTTACATAATTGCCATTGTAACAAATTTGCTTCATTTTGGTCTTATGTATTGAATTTAAAAATGGCATATCCAAATTTTCACCATACGGTGAACTTGAAAGTTTCTTAAAATGGCTCATCTTAGAATAATTGGTATGAAAAGATTATTTGTCCTTACTTTATTAATATCAGTCGGCACTCTTACTGTTAACGCACAAAATAAAGAATGGACACTTCAGGAATGTATTCAACATGCGCTTGAAAACAATATATCCATAAAGCAAACGATGCTGGATTTAGAATCGGCGGAAATAGACAGGGTAGATGCCATCGGCAACTTCATTCCTTCGCTCAATGCTTCCGCTTCCAATTCGTGGAATACGGGGCTCACCCAAAATATTACGACGGGTATTTTACAAACCCAAACCACCAGAAATTTTTCCGCAAATGTTACAGCGGGAATGACGTTGTTTGACGGACTTAGAAACATTCGGCAACTGCAACGGGCAAAATTGACAAGGTTGGCGGCACAGTACAATCTGGAATTAATGCAGGATGATATCGCTTTAATGGTTGCAAATGCTTATTTGCAAGTCTTGTTCAGCAAGGAAAATCTAAAAATCATTATCGCTCAAAATCAGCTAACAGGAGAGCAGTTGGCGCGAACACAAGAATTGGTTGATGCGGGTGTATTACCAAGTGGGGATTTACTGGAGATTAAGGCTACCGATGCCAACGAAGAGCAACGGATTATTGTTGCCAGAAATGATATAAAAATTGCGCTTATTAATTTAGCACAAATGTTATTGATTGACGATTACGAAAATTTTGATATAGCAGAAGGAAATAATTTCGATATCGCTGGAGAGGAAATCCTGAATGAGCCTGTTGTAGAAGTAATAGCGCAAGCCAAGGAAATCAGATACGAAATTAAAGTAGCAGAAGAGAATATGAAAATTGCCGAAAAAGATGTGGAAATAGCAAAAGGAGCTTATTGGCCGACTATAGGGGCATTTTTCAATTATAATACGAGGGAATCAGGGAATGGAAGAATAATCGGAGGAGGTCTAGATCCCAATAATCCGACTCAGGAAATTGGCTATGTGGAATCTTCAGGCGAAATAGTCGTTGCTCCAAATGCCATTCCGATATTGGGTGATCCTTTGCCATTCATGGAACAATTGTATTTGAATGATGGAATTTCTTACGGATTGCAGCTGAATATCCCTATTTTCAATGGTTTTTCAAGCAGAAATTTGGTTAAGAGAAATGAAATCAATGTGAAAAGAGCAGAATTTCAATTGGAACAAGCAAAATTAGATCTCGAATCGGATGTGTATCAAGCTTATGTTGATGCGCAAGGTGCTTTAAAAGCTTATGAATCGGCATTAGTTGCACTTGAAGCTCAGGAACAAGCCAATGAATACGCCACGGAAAGATATGACGTGGGTTTAACGAATGCATTCGAATTTAGTCAGTCAAAATTGCGATTGGAAAATGCCCAAAGTGAAGCCTTGAGAGCTAAATATGATTATATCTTTAAATTGAAAGTTATCGAATTATATTTCGGAATTCCAATAGCCGATCTTAAATTTTAAATTATGAAAAAAAAGACGTTGTACATTCTTATTGCTGTTGTCCTTGTGGTAATTGCTTTTTTAATCATTGGAAAAAAGGCTGGTTGGTTTGGAAAATCAGGGAATTTCAAGGAAGTGGAAATAACCACTATTGAAAAAATCGATATCATTGAAACTGTTTCGGCAACTGGAAAAATTCAACCAGAAATAGAAGTGAAAATGTCTTCCGAAGTATCGGGACAAATTATCACTTTAAACGTTGTAGAAAATCAGGCTGTTAAAGAAGGGGATTTGTTAGTAAGTATTAATCCGGATATTTACGAATCGAATTTACAAAGATCAAGAGCAAGTCTGCAAAATATGCAAGCGTCTTTGGCTCAGTCTGAAGCCAATTTAAGGGAAGCAAAATCAGCTTATGATAGAAATAAGAGCCTTTTTGAGAAAGGAATTATTTCAAAAGCAGAATGGGATAGAATTGTAGCTGCTTACGAAGGTGCTCAGGCGGGAAAACAATCTGCTTACTACACCGTGCAAAGTGCAAGGGCCACGGTTAGCGAAGCAATGGAAAATTTGGGAAGAACAAATATTTACGCATCCATGGATGGTACCATAACCCGGTTGGATGTAGAATTGGGGGAACGTGTGGTTGGAACCCAACAAATGGCCGGAACGGAAATTTTAAGGGTTGCAGATATTTCCAGTATGGAAGTAGAAGTAGATGTAAATGAAAATGACATCGTAAAAATAAAGGTTGGAGATTCTGCTTTGGTGGAAGTGGATGCTTATTTGAAGAGAAAATTTGAAGGTGTTGTTACTGAAATTGCCAACTCTGCGATTGAAGCTCAAACAGCAGACCAAGTGACAAATTTTAAAGTAAAAGTGAAGATCCTTGAGAAGTCATATCAAGATTTAATTGAGGGAAAACCTGAGAATTATTCTCCTTTCAGACCTGGAATGACTGCCACAGTTGATATTATCACGAATAAAAAGGAAGACATCATTGGAATCCCTATCAGCGCAATTGTAATTAGAAACGATACCACATCTACTGGCGCTTTGGAAGATAAGAAAACAGAAAATGTTTTCTTGAAAGTCGGAGAAAAAGCCGTGATTACTCAGATTAAAACAGGTATTCAAGACAATACAAATATTGAAGTCACGGAAGGTCTGGAAGAAGGTGATGTTGTTATTACCGGTCCTTATAACACGGTTACCAAATCCCTAAAGGATGATGACTTGATTACAGTCAAACAAGAAGAAGGAATAAAAGAAGAAGAATAAACCCGACTTTCAGAAACTAAAAAAGTGGTAAACATTCTTTGTATAGAAACAGCAACTACAAATTGTTCGGTAGCAATTTTTCAAGACGGAAAACTGTTGGACACTAGAGAGGATAACAACAATGGTTATTCTCACGCTGAGAAATTGCATGTTTTTATAGATGAATTACTTTCTGAAAACAAAATTTCTCCAAAAAATCTAAATGCCGTTGCAGTTAGTTCAGGTCCCGGATCATATACGGGTTTGCGAATAGGTGTTTCTACCGCGAAAGGCATTTGCTATAGCCTGGGGATTCCATTGATCTCAATTCCGACATTGGTTTCTTTGGCTGAAAAAATCCGTGATCCACAAGGCTTTATAATTCCCATGCTGGATGCACGAAGAATGGAGGTATATGCAGCCGGTTTCGATGCTCACAAAAAGGAAATTTTCCGTACAAGATCGGAAATTCTAACAGGTTCATCTTACCAAGAATTTTTAGAAACTGGAAAAGTATATTTTATCGGAAGCGGAACTTCAAAATTCGATGAGATATGTGATCATCCGAATGCAATTTTTATTCATAACGAATCTCCTTCTTCCAAAGAAATGGGGACGAATGCTTTTTTGAAATTCGAAAATGCCGACTTTGAAGATGTGGCGTATTTTGAACCTTTTTATCTGAAGGATTTTTTGTTGGGCTAAATTGAAGAATCCGTTTTTGGTTCTGGAAAAATATGAATATTTCTTTGAGGATATGGGATTTCCACTCCCTTTTCTTCCAATCTGATTTTACTCTCTTCCAAAAAATAAAAATGTGTGGACCAGAAATCTTCATTTGTTGTCCAATAACGAACTGAAAGTGTCACTGCACTTTCTTCTAAACTGGAAACCAAGACTTCAGGTGCCGGATCTCGGAAAATCTGTTTTTGCTCGGAAACCAATTTTAATAGTATTTCTCTTGATAATTTAATATCACTATTGTATGATATCCTGATTTTTATTTCTTCTTTCCGAATTCCTTCAGAGGTGTAGTTTATGATATTGTCATTAGAAAGTTCACCATTGGGGATGATTGCCAATTGATTTCCGAAGGTATTAAGCTTGGTATAAAACAGGGAAATTTCTTTTACGCTTCCGGAAACATCATTTACTTCAATCCAATCCCCAATTTTAAAAGGTTTCAGTAAAATGATTAAAACGCCACCGGCAAAATTCGCTAACGAACCTTGTAGAGCTAAACCTATAGCCAATCCTGCTGCCCCAATTGCCGCAATAAAAGAGGTAGTGGCAATTCCTAACTGTCCGATAACAGTAATAAAAAGCATTATTTTTAATGCCCAATTAGTGATGCTTAAAATGAAATTCTGAAGGGCCGGATCTACATTTTTCTGTTCAAAAATTTTTCTTACATACCTAATAATGAGCTTGATAAACCACCAACCTAAAATTAGGAGTAATAGGGCTCCCAAGAGGTTGGGTAAATAAGCAATAAATTTTTCTACATATTCAGTTATATAATGTTGAACACTTTCTAAATTTTCCATGTTATCGTTTCATTTGAAGAAACCAAAGTTATTAAATAGTGGAAGTTTTACCAACTTAACTAGTATAATGCAATAATGGCTAGCTATTAATTCATTTTAATTTTAAAAAGGGATTAACAGACGGTTAGAAAATACTTTGTATTTTGCACAGAAGAAATTCACTTTATGGAGGATGTTTATATTGTGATGTTAGTGGTGCTCTTTGCACTTGCTATAACAGATCTTGTGGTTGGAGTCTCCAACGATGCTGTAAATTTCCTTAATTCTGCTATAGGTTCTAAAGCACTTCCTATCAAAACGATTTTAATTATTGCTTGTTGTGGAGTCGCGGCAGGCGCTATTTTTTCAAGCGGGTTAATGGAGGTGGCAAGAAAAGGGATCTTTAATCCTGGTCAGTTCTATTTCGATGAAATCATGATTATTTTCATGGCGGTAATGATTGCCGATGTTTTGTTGTTGGATTTTTTCAATTCGTTAGGGCTCCCAACATCTACCACCGTTTCCATTGTATTTGAGTTATTGGGCGCAGCCGTTTGTGTTGCTCTTATAAAAATTTATCATCAAGAAGATGGGTTCGATCAATTGTATAATTATATCAATACCTCCAAAGCATCGGAAATTATTATTGGTATTTTGCTTTCGGTGGCCGTGGCGTTTTCAGCAGGGGCGATTGTGCAGTATTTCGCACGGTTGGCTTTTTCCTTCGAAATAGAAAAAAAGATCAAAAATATTGGAGCTTTATTTGGAGGAATATCCATAACTGCTATTTTGTATTTTATTCTGATAAAAGGCCTTAAAACGGTGTCATTTATTTCGAAAGAGATCCTATCGTTCGTTTTGGATAATTCCGTGATTTTTATTGTTATAAATCTTGGGCTTTGGTCTTTGATTTGCCATTTTGCCATCAAGTATTGGAAAATAAATATTTTGAAAATCATTATTGCCATAGGCACTTTTGCCCTTGCATTGGCATTTGCCGGTAATGATTTGGTGAATTTTATAGGAGTTCCTATTGCAGCATGGCAATCTTTCGAACTTTGGCAGGATGCATACCTTTCTACAGGTATGATGCCAAATGAGTTTTTGATGACGGGTTTGGAAGGTAACGTGGAAACACCTTTAATCATACTGGTACTTGCAGGATTGGTCATGGTTTTGACACTTGTTTTTTCCAGTAAATCCAAATCGGTGATTGAAACTGGTGTAAATCTGTCCCGTCAAGGTGATGGCGAAGAAAGGTTCACGCCAAATTTCCTTTCGAGAACAATAGTCAGATACTCGTTAATGATTGGAAACATTATTGAAAGAATCACTCCTAAAAGTTGGGTTGGTTTTATTGAATCTAAATTCAAAAAACCATCGGCATTAAAATACAATGATGATGCCCCCGCTTTTGACATGGTTCGAGCGTCAGTCAATTTGGTGGTGGCCAGTATTCTTATTTCTTTGGGTACCAACATGAAACTTCCGTTGTCTACAACATACGTAACCTTTATGGTCGCCATGGGAACATCATTGGCAGACCGGGCTTGGGATCGGGAAAGTGCGGTGTATAGAGTGGCTGGTGTGGTTAATGTTATAGGTGGATGGTTTGTAACCGCTCTTGTTGCTTTTACGGCCGCGGCTGCGTTTGCCCTTGTTATTTGGTACGGGAGATCAATGGCAATTGTGGTTTTGGTCGGATTTTCCATTTTTTTGGTTACAAGAAATGCGGTTCTTCATTCTAAAAAAATGAAGAAAAAAACACGGAAAAAACTAAAATATAACACGAAAGAGCTACTCTCAATTAATGAAATGCTTTTTGAAATTTCAGAACATATTTCGGATGTCGTTTCCGGAGTCAATAAAAGATATACGAAAACGGTGGATAATCTGGGGGTTCAAGATGTGGGCAAATTGAAGAAGAACAACAAGGCCGTAAAAAAGCTTAACTCTAAGATAGACAAATTAAAGGGTAACGTTTTTTATTTTATAAAATCCCTTGATGAAGATTCTGTTGGAGCGAGTAAATTCTACATTCTCATTTTGGATCATTTACAGGCCATCGTTCTTTCGATTGGATTTATTACAAGAAATAGCTATAATCACGTTAACAACAATCATAAGAATTTAAAATTTAATCAACTTCGCGAGCTCAAAAACATTGATGAACAAATGCAGGTGTTGTTTAAAAATATCACTGAAGTTTTTGATGCACACTCCTTTGGAAAAATAAAGAATATCATTAAAGAAGAGGAAAAATTGTTGGAAGTAGTGTCTGCGCTTATTCAAAAGCAAATCATTCGGATCAGAACTTCAGAAACAAGTCCTAAAAATTCCAAGTTGTACTTCAGTCTACTTTTGGAAACAAAAGATTTGATAACTTCAACAATTCATTTGCTCCAGTTGTTCTTGGAACTTAATTCCGAAGTAAAAAAAGCCTTAAAGAAATAAAACCTTCGAATTTTAAAAAATTCGAAGGTTTCCTCATTAATTAACCATTAATGGCTTCTACCTTGGCAACTTTTTGTGGCATCATTTCCTTCAGCATGTTTTCAATCCCGTTTTTAAGGGTAAATGTAGAAGAAGGACAACCGCTGCATGCGCCTTGTAAAATTACTTTTACCGTTTGGTTCTCTTCATTGTAAGAATCAAAAAGAATATTGCCACCGTCACTCGCAACAGCAGGTTTTACATATTCATCAAGAATATCGATGATTTGAAGTGACGTGTCGTCATAAAGACGTTTAGGCTCTGAAATTTTTTCAGTGCCCGTCGTCTGTTTTTCTTCTTCAAAATGTTCCTCGTTAAGAACGATTCCGCCATTTTGAATATATTCACGAATGAATTCCCTTATTTCAGAAGTGATATCTTCCCATTCTACCAGGTCGTACTTATTTATCGAAATATAATTTTCATCAATAAATACTTCTTTTATAAATGGAAAATGAAATAATTTTTGTGGGAGCGGAGCATTTTTAGTTTGGTCAATATTTTTGAATTCAGAAGTGCTGATTACTAGCTTCCGATTTGTAACAAATTTCATCACAGCGGGATTCGGCGTGCTCTCAGCATAAACCGTTACAGGAACCAATTTTGTGCTCTTGTTTTCGGTTGAATTGATAATCGGTTCTCCACTATTTAAAAAATTCTCTATCTGCTCTGATAGTTCTTCTTGTATATCTCCCCATTCGACAATATTGTATTTTTCTATGGCAACAAAATTTTGTGCAATGTAGACGGTTTTAACAAATGGGAGATGAAATAGTTGCTGTGCCAAAGTTGAATTTTTGGCTTCCTCTATATTTTTGAACTCAAAATTCTCGTTCTGTGTAAGAAATTTATTTGCCTCAAATTTGACAATAGAAGGATTATTGGTGGGTTTTATGGAAATTGAAAAGTTAATCATGAATTTTTTTTACAAAAATACTGAAGAAAATTTTCGTAATCAATATATTTACAAGCTTAATCTACATTATGAAGAAATTTTTACACTATTTTTTTCTGTTTGTCGGATTCTCCGTCTTTTCACAGAGTATAACCGTTAATGATCCAAATGCTTCTGAATCGTATTTTTCTGCGGAAGAATTGATAGGAGAGGTTTTGGTTGGAGGCGGAAGTTGTACAGATGTTGATTTACTGGAAACATTTCAGAATCCAGATGCAGAAACAGATTCATCGCTGAAGAGCTATGGTTATTTTGAAGGTACCGGAACCGATTTCCCTTTTGAAAGAGGAATTGTTTTATCAACCGGGTTTGCCAATAGTGCCGCTGGCCCGAATGATGCCACGAATTCGGAAGACGGCAACGGTTGGGGTGGGGATGCAGACTTACAGGCTTTATTAAATGCACAATATTCCACCCCGGATATTACTCAAAACGCTACTTCTTTTACGTTCACTTTTATTCCCTTTGAGGAAGAAATAAATTTGAATTTCATTTTTGCTTCCGAAGAATATGAGAACTTAACTGAATGTGATGAAACCACTCGAGATGGTTTTGCCTTTTTGCTGAGTGGTCCAGGAATTCCCGATGATTCAGGCACTCCTTTTGGGGGAACAAACCTTGCTGTCGTTCCGGAAACTCTAATACCAGTTAACAGTCTAAGTATACATAGCGCTTCAGTATCTTGTTCCACTGAAATAGAGGGTGTGAATTTCTTCCCCGAAATGTACGTGAGTAATTTTGCTGCAAATAATACCAATGAGATTCAGTATAATGGCTTCACTAATCCCATGACCGCAACTGCTAATGTTATTATAGGTGAAACCTATACAATAAAAATTGTAATTGCAGATAGAGGAAGCCACGTTAATGACTCGGCGATTTTTTTAGAAATGGGAAGCATGCGAATGAGCGCAACTGCCTATGAAGCCGGAAATTTATTTTCTTGTGAAGAAGACTTAGAGAATGTTGTGTTTGATTTAACTCAAAACGAAGCTGCAATACTGGGGAATCAAATTCCAACTGATTTCAATATTAGTTATTATACTTCGCTCGATGACGCCAATGCAGGAGTAAGTGGCACTGAAATTGCCGATCCTGAAAACTACGGGGTATCAAGTTGGTTCGAAAATATTTTTGTGCGTGTTGAAGATTTGGCGGGGAATTGTTTCGATGTAACACAATTCAACGTTCAAGCGCCTATTTCCACTTTAGGTGAATTTGATCCTGTTGAAGTGTGTGATTCTGAAGATGATGCTCCTAATAATGGATTTTATGAATTCGATTTGGATGAAATAAGCAATGAAATTGAAAATAGTCCTGCAGCTTTTATTGTAAGCTATTATGAAACGGAAACTGATGCGTTGGCCGATATTAATGGGTTGAACTCTCCATACGTTAATGAGATTGCTTATAATGATCAGATTTTCGTACGTTTTGAAAGTTTGCCCAGCAATTGTGTTGAGGTGCGCGCTTTGGATTTAATAATTAATGATGTGCCGGTTGTGAACATGAATCCGGCTACCATTTTCACCTGTGCGGCAACATTTGGAAGCTCTTTGGGAATTTTTGATTTGTCTCCGGCCATTCCAGATATTTTGACTGGTTTGACAGTGAGCGATTATGATGTGAATATTTACAATAGTCTGAATAATGCCAACAATGGAACGAACCCCATAAATGATATAACAGAATATCAAGCTCCTTCCTCAACTGTTTATGTAGCGGTTTCTTTCGCAGGAGAAGAGTGCTCGGTTATTGTCGCACTTCCCTTGGTGGTAGATTCCACACAATCCTGTTTTTCCATTGATGTGAACAATATTGCTTTTCCAGAAACCTCATATTCTGCAGAACAATTAATTTCTGATGTTTTGATAGAAGGCGGTGGTTGTGGTGAAATAGCAATGACTTATTTGCAACAAAACCCAAACGGGGCGAATAATCCAAACACAAGAAGTTGGGGCTATTTTGAAGCAGGAGAAACTGATTTTCCTTTTGAAAGAGGAATAATTTTAGCATCCAGTTATGCAGTTACCGCAGAAGGACCGAATAACAGTGGTGCTGGTGCGTCAGACGGAGATTATGGATGGGCGGGTGACAATGACTTAAAAATTTTACTAGACAATGAATACGGAGGAAATGTAAGCACCAACAATGCTACGGTTTTTGAGTTCACCTTTACACCTTTTGTCGATGAAATAAGTTTTGAATTTATCTTTGCTTCGGAAGAATATGAAAACCAATTTGAATGTAGCAACAATTATAGGGATGGTTTTGCTTTTCTATTAGAAGGTCCTGGAATTCCGGATGAATCCGGAGCTCCTTTTGGAGGAATTAATATTGCATCCGTGCCAGGATCAGATAATGTTCCGGTAAGTACGCAATCCATTCATGCTGATTATTTTACCTGTGGTGGGGAAATTGAAAACACTAATTTCTTTCCAGATCTCTATGTGAGTAATCAAGGAGTAAATAATACAGATGTTATTCAATTTGATGGAATGACAAGCGTGCTTACGGCTTTTGCATCTGTAACTCCTGGAGAGGAATATACTTTAAAACTAGTAATTGCAGATAGAGGTGATACATCATATGATTCCGCGGTCTTTTTTAATGCTGGAAGTTTAAATTTAGGAATTGATCTAGGGGAAGATATTCTTATTTCCGCAGGAACTGCCCCTTGCGAAGGTGAAGAAATGACTTTAACGGCATCTAACAGCGGAACTGGAATTGACGATTATACATGGTTTTTCCAAGACGAAATAACCGGTGATTTTAATATTATTGATGGCGCAACCACTTCGGAAGTCACCGTTGCTCAATCGGGAACTTACATGGTGCAGTTAAATGTAAATGAGGATTGTACGCCTTCAGATACAATCGTGGTCGAATTCGCTCCCAATCCCGAAATTCAAAATGAACCAGAAGATCTGAACCTTTGTGTCGTTGAAGCTGCAGAGGTTACTTTTGATCTTACTTCCAATGAATCCATTATTCTGGGCGACCAGAATGCCTCGGATTTTATCTTTACATATCACAATACTCTAGAAGATGCGGTCGCTGGAACAGCAGACATAGATACGCCTACAGCGTACGGTGAACTTGCTCCCGGTACCTCAGAAACTATTTATTTCAGAATTGAAGATAACGCTGGATTATGTTCTGAAACAGGAAGTTTTGAAATTTCTCTTTTTGAAGTGAACGTCGGAACGATGCAACATTATGAAATTTGCACGGTTGGCGCAGATGAAGTAGGGGAGTTTGATTTAACCACCAAAGACGCGGAAGCTTTAGCGGGTCAGGATCCAGATAATTATACCGTTGCATATTATATTTCTGAAACTGATGCTGAAACCGGAAGTTCCACAACGCAACTTCCGGATTTATATACAAATATATCCAGTCCGCAAGTGATTTGGGTGAGAGTGACTAACAATGATAACCCAGACTGTTATGCTATTAATTCTTTTGAACTGATTGGTTATCAAAATCCTGTTGCCAATGATGCGGAAGAAATAGTTTTATGCGAATTGGGCGCCTTTGATCTTACTGTAAATACCGCATTGGTTTTGGGAGAACAAGATTCGGCTCAGTTTGATGTTTTTTATTACAATTCATCAGAAGATGCAGAAGCTGGAACAGGACCAGGTGAAATAGCTGATCCTTCAGCTTACGTTCCCGCAGCATTGCCCGAAACTATTTATGTACGGATTGAAAATATTGAACATGAAGTTTGCTATGATATAACCGAATTTATTATTGATCAATATGCTGTTGCTGTGGGTCCAATGACGCCTCTGGAATCATGTTCGCCCAACGCTGATGGCTATGCTGTATTCAATTTAAATGACAAAGACGAAGAAGCATTAAATGGGCAGGTACCGGAAGATTACACGGTTGCATACTACCTTTCGGAAACTGAAGCCCATGAGGCCGTTGTTGATACGGATATTTCCCTCCCCTACGTCAACCAGACCCCCTACAGCCAGGTTGTATGGGTAAGGGTAAGTAACAACGAAAACCCGGACTGTTATGAAATCGCCCCATTGGAGCTTGTCGCGCACGACACGCCCGAGGCCATAACACCTGCCGATATCCTTCAATGT
>DASSWB010000046.1:0-50813 GCA_035705495.1 Salinimicrobium sp.
CAGTTTGTCTGTCTTCTTCAGAAAGTTCATCCATACCCAAAATAGCAATGATATCCTGCAGCTCTTTGTAACGCTGTAAAATCTCTTTTACTCTTTGCGCACAATCATAATGCTCATCACCTACTATACTTCTCTCTAAAATTCTTGAAGTTGAATCCAAAGGATCCACTGCAGGATAAATACCTAACTCAGCAATTTTACGAGACAAAACGGTTGTGGCATCTAAGTGAGCAAAGGTTGTTGCAGGTGCAGGGTCTGTTAAATCGTCCGCAGGCACATAAACCGCTTGAACCGATGTAATAGAACCTCTTTTTGTTGAGGTAATACGCTCTTGCATGGCACCCATTTCTGTTGCTAATGTTGGTTGGTAACCTACCGCAGAAGGCATACGACCAAGAAGTGCAGATACTTCTGAACCTGCTTGTGTAAAACGGAAAATATTATCTACGAAGAAAAGAACGTCTTTTCCTTGTCCCTCTCCAGATCCATCACGGAAATATTCAGCAATGGTCAAACCTGATAAAGCTACACGCGCACGTGCTCCAGGTGGTTCGTTCATTTGTCCGAAAACGAAAGTTGCTTTTGAATCTTTCATGGCTGTTTTATCAACCTTTGAAAGATCCCAACCTCCTGCTTCCATAGAGTGCATAAAATCTTCACCGTATTTAATAATACCAGATTCCAACATCTCTCTTAAAAGGTCATTTCCTTCACGAGTTCTCTCTCCAACTCCAGCGAATACTGAAAGTCCACCGTGACCTTTGGCAATATTGTTGATCAATTCCTGGATCAAAACGGTTTTACCAACTCCGGCTCCACCAAAAAGACCAATTTTACCACCTTTTGCATAAGGTTCAATAAGGTCAATTACTTTAATTCCAGTAAAAAGAACTTCTGTGGAAACAGATAAATCTTCAAATTTAGGCGCTTCACGGTGAATTGGCAGACCTGCATCACCGGCTTTCGGTAAATTGCCCAAACCATCAATTGCATCTCCAATTACGTTGAACAGTCTTCCGTAAACATCTTCTCCAACAGGCATTTGAATTGGCGCTCCGGTAGCAATTACCTCAACACCTCTACTCAAACCATCTGTAGAGTCCATGGAAATTGTTCTTACTGTGTCTTCACCAATGTGTGATTGCACCTCCAAAACCAATTTAGAACCATCTTCTTTATTGATTTCCAATGAATCATAAATTTTTGGAAGTGACGAAATCTCCGTATTGAATTCTACATCAACAACAGGACCTATAATTTGTGAAACTTTACCTGTAACTTTAGACATTATCTAATTCTTTAATGTTAAGTGTTTTATATATCAAAAAAAGTATCTCTTTTTCGAGCGGCAAAGATAACTTTTTTGTTTTAAAAAATGTAATGGAAAATGTAAGTTTTTGTGGTTTTTTGCAGATGATATTATATTTCTTGAAAAGACGCTTTTTTCAATTCTGAAACTCTTTATTTTAATTGCTTCCGCGGAAGTCCGGCAATGGTTTGGTCGAAGCTTTTCTGCCATAGTTCCTCCCTTCATTTTTTGCTCATCCAAAAAAAAAATGAAACAAAAAAAGATGCCATTTTGAAGGTGTTTGTTTCGCAACGAGCCGAAATAACCGTACAATGTACAATCCTTAATATCAAAATGTTGAAACATCTTTTTTTCCCATAAATGATTCAGATGGAAAATTGAATAAGTGTGCTATACTCGAAAAATGGGGACAATGGTTCGAAAAGCTCACGATTCCTTTTAAACTTCTCCTGAACGGGGCGAAAATTGTCATAATTCTCAGATATGAACAAACATTAGTTAAAATTGAAAAGTGGCAATTTACAAGACTTATTATTTTAAAAGTACAAACATAAAAAACCCGTTATTCTGCAATAACGGGTTTTTCAAATATTAAAAAATCTCTATTCCACCGTCACCGATTTCGCCAGATTTCTAGGCTGATCGACATTTTTACCGAGCATTACTGCAATATGATAAGAAAGCAATTGCAAAGGAATGGTTGTCAACAGCGGAGTTAATGCTTCTATGGTATCTGGTACTTCAATCACATAATCTGCCATTTGTCGAACATCAGTATCACCTTCGGTTACAATTCCGATAATTCGTCCTTGACGTGACTTAATTTCTTGAATATTGCTCACTACCTTTTCGTAATGCCCTTTTTTGGTTGCAATAACGATAACCGGCATTTGCTCATCAATAAGAGCGATGGGTCCATGTTTCATTTCTGCAGCAGGATAGCCTTCCGCATGTATGTAGGAGATTTCCTTAAGCTTTAATGCCCCTTCGAGAGCTACAGGAAAGTTAAACCCGCGTCCCAAATAAAGACAGTTTTTTGCATCCTTGTACTTGTCGGCCACAAGTTGAATATGGTCGTTGGAGTTAAGCGCCTTTTCAATTTTTCGAGGTATATTTTCCATCTCCTGTAGGTACATATGAAAATCAGGCATGGAAATCGTTCCTTTTGCTTTGGCCAATTTTAGTGCGATGAGCGTAAGAACTGTAATTTGTGTTGTAAATGCTTTGGTAGATGCCACTCCAATTTCTGGTCCCGCATGTGTATAGGCACCTGCATTGGTTTCTCTCGAAATTGACGAGCCAACTACATTACAAACACCAAACACAAAAGCACCTTTTTCTTTTGCCAATTTTATCGCTGCCATCGTATCGGCCGTTTCTCCACTTTGAGAAATTGCAATTACCACATCATCGGCATGTATTACCGGATTTCTATATCTAAATTCTGAAGCGTATTCTACTTCCACAGGAATCCGCGCAAGGTCTTCAAAAATGTATTCCGCGACCAAACCGGCATGCCAAGAAGTTCCGCAGGCAACAATCAAAATTCTTTTTGCGTTTAAAAAACGATCAATGTTATCATCAACACCTGCCATTTTGATAATACCTTCGTTTGCCAATAAACGACCACGATAGGTATCAATAATGGCGCTCGGCTGTTCATAAATTTCCTTGAGCATGAAATGTTCGTAGCCATTTTTTTCGATCTCCTCAAGATTCATTTGAAGTTCTTGAATATAAGGATCCACAAGGGAATCATCTTTTATACTCCTTACTTTTATTCCCTTTCCCCTTCTTACAACCGCCATTTCTCCATCCTCCAGATAAATCGCATTTTTTGTAAATTCTATAAACGGGGAAGCATCTGAGGCAATAAAGAATTCATCCTCACCAACACCAATGGCCAGCGGACTTCCTAAACGTGCGACAACAATCTCATTAGGTTTTTCCTTATCAAAAACGGCAATTGCGTAAGCCCCAACTGTTTGGTTTAACGCGATTTGGACCGCCTTGCCCAGTTTTAAGTTGTCCTGTTTTTTTACGTCTTCAATTAAATTCACCAAAACCTCGGTATCAGTATCTGAAGTGAAAGTGTAACCTCTTGCAATCAATTCCTTTTTCAAGGACTCATAATTTTCTATAATACCGTTGTGGATAATTACCAAGTTGCCAGAGTTGGAATAATGGGGATGTGAGTTCACATCATTGGGAACACCGTGAGTTGCCCATCTTGTATGCCCAATCCCTATGGTTCCGTTCGTGGAATTTTCACTTTCGTATCGTTTCTCCAGATCAGCAACTTTCCCTTTTGTTTTGGAAAGTTTTAAATCATTTCCATCGTAAATAGCAATACCGGCACTGTCATAACCACGGTACTCAAGCCGATGTAAACCTTTTACAATAATTGGATACGCCTCCCTAAATCCTATATAACCAACAATTCCACACATATTTATTCGGTTTCAGTATAATAAATACTCAATTTCAATTTTTTAGCTTCTACAGCAGCATCAGGTCCATATAAAACGGTTCCTTTCGGCGTCAACACAGAAGTTGCCGGCACCTTTTCTATTTCTTCATTGTTCTTTACTGAAGTCATTGAAATAACGCCCACGTTTGAAGCTACAACCAGCCCCAATTTTACATTTGTTGAGTCCTCGTTGATTATTTTGCTGATGTGATCTGTCAATTTAATTTTATAACTAATTCCATTTCCGCTTTCATCCCTTTGCAAAACCCCCAAATGCTGACCTCTAAAATCGGTATCTAAAGTGGTGGCCGAGAAATCTCTTTCATAGTCTATCAGCGGAACATTATTTTCTAAATCATAAAGATAAATTCTTCTAGGTTCGGAAGCGCCTCCGGAAACTACATCTTGATTAACGAAGAACGTTAGACTTGCCTCGTTGATTAACCAATTATTTGCCTTTAATTCTTCCAATTGTTCTTCTGTAAAAAGTTCAATTACCGCCATCGTTCCAGCGCCGCCCGAAAGATAAATATTATCATTATCTGGGAGTGTGAAGGAACTGCTAAAAGTATTGTACTTAATCCCGCTAAAATTTAATGTAAAGATGCTTTGCTCTGGAACGGTTTCATCTGTATCTGCAATATCATCTTCAACTTGATGCGTGTAAAAAAGGGAAATGCCCGCATTTTCGTTTGCAAAATCCAAAAGCAGCATATTTCCGCTATCACCAATGGGTTCAGCTTCGAAATATAAACCACGAATAAAGTTCTTGAAATTATTGTTGTTCATTAATTCCATTGTTCCTTCTTTATTGATTATATTTTCAATAAAGAAATTCAAGCTATTACCGGTGAATTTTATTCTTAAAGCAGGCGCGGTATATGTTGTGTCAATTTCATCCCCCGTTCCTGTAATTAATTGTATGGCTTCGGAAGAAGGAATAAAATTATCTTCCGTGTAAAGTACTTGTCCCAGGTTGTTGTTAATTAATTCTTCTTGATCAGAATAAAATTTCTGCCTTTGTTGAAAGTCGGAGTCCGGATCATAATCATTTAAAAAAAGATTTGATCGGGAAATTTGCAATTTAAATGGATCAGATCCGTAAACCGAATCAAGCTCATACATTGCTTCACCATTTTCACCTGTTTCAGCCAATCGGGTACTATAATATGGAATGGTAAGAATTACACTATCAAGTACCGGCTCTACTCCAAAAGTAGGTGTGCTTTCGGGCAAAGAAATCTGGGTTAAAATACTCGCTGTTTTTTGTCCATAAACCGGATCATTATAAACGCCCAATAAATTACCGGGCAATAGATTGGTTTGCACAGCATCCAAATTTTGGTTGGTCACAGTAATATCGGTTTCTTCATATAAAGAAGTGGTAAAATTATTGTCGCCAATAATGTCACTTCCAATTGTTGTATAATCCTCTGCACAACCCGTAAAACCCAAAACGACAACCAAAACAGCTGTCATTTTTAAAACAACATTAAATATTTTCATTTATTGATTTTCTTATTGAGATAATAACTGTGTATAAAATTCCTGATATGCAGAAGCAAATTCCTGCATATTTTTATATCCTAAAACCGGTTTTTTCATTTTAGGAATGTAGTCCTTTAACTCCTCCGGTATATTGTCACCTGCAATTACCACTCCGTCAGAGTAGTCTATCGCGGTTTTCATGATATTGACATAAGTAGGATCTTTAAGATGTTTTACGTCCCTTGTTTCCATTCCGTCGAAAAGTATCTTTTTTGCCATTTCACTATCTAACGAACCATCAAAGCTTTGATTGTAAATAGAAGTCACTATTTTTGCTTGATTGAAAAGTGGTTCATTTCCGTAATATCTTCTTAGGTACAACGGAAGCAACGATGCCATCCATCCTTTAACATGAATAATATCCGGGGACCAATTTAATTTTTTTACCGTTTCTATGACACCTTTTGCAAAAAATATGGCTCTTTCATCGTTGTCTTTAAAAAGATTTCCTTCTTCATCCGTTAACGTCGCCTTTCTTTTAAAATAGTCTTCATTGTCAATAAAGTAAACCTGCATTCTTTCCTTGGGAATAGAGGCAACTTTAATAATCAATGGCATATCCAAATCATTGATAACCAAATTCATACCCGACAATCTAATTACCTCGTGCAGTTGATGTCTACGTTCATTGATGTTCCCAAACCTGGGCATAAAAATACGTGTTTGCCCGCCGTTATTATTTACCATTCTTGGTGCTTCGAAAGACATAGATGAAATTTCGGTTTCGGGCAGGTAAGGTATAACTTCAGATGAAACGTATAGTATCCTCTTATCTTTCATAAAATCATTGCTTTAATTGCGATTGCGAATAAAAAACATGCAAAATTACGAAAATTTATGAAGATTGCCAGTAATATCTTAAGTTTGCACGCTCCAAAGCGATTTAAGATGCAGATTTTTAAGCAGAAAGAAGCCATAGGTCAGGAAATTGATAAATTAAAATCTGAAGGAAAGAGCATCGGCTTTGTTCCAACCATGGGCGCTTTGCACGATGGACACTTGTTTTTGGTTTCCCAAGCGGGAGCCAGCTGTGATGTGGTTGTGGTAAGTATTTTTGTCAACCCCACACAATTTGACAATCCCAACGACCTAAAAAAATATCCCCGAACATTATCGGCCGATTTAATTTTATTGGAACACCTAAACCTTCCAATTTTAGTGTTTGCACCCACAGCAGAAAATATCTATGGAACCAAAATAGAAGCTGAAAATTTTAGTTTCGGCGGATTGGAATTTGAAATGGAAGGAAAATTCAGAAATGGCCACTTCAACGGAGTAGGTACCGTTGTGAAGAAGTTTTTTGAAATCGTAAAACCAGACAAAGCTTTTTTTGGGGAGAAAGATTTTCAGCAATTGCAAATAATCAGAAAGCTGACAAAATTATCAAACCTCCCAATTGAAATTGTCGGGTGCGCCATAAAAAGAGAAGATTCAGGTCTTGCCCGAAGTTCTAGGAACGAGCGACTTTCCCATCATCAAAAAGAAAAAGCTTCGAAAATCTATCAAATCCTTTTGGGGGCAAAGCAATTGTTTGGCACAAAAAGTGCTTCACAGGTCTCAAAATGGGTCAAAAAAGAATTTGAAAAACTTCATGACATTCAATTGGAATATTTTGAAATTGCCAATGTTGACACGTTAAAAAGTATAACCAGAAAAAGTAAAAATCAAGAATACCGAGCTTTTATAGCAGCATATGTGGGAGAAACACGACTGATTGACAATATTGCTCTAAATGACTAAATTTACATTATGCAAATTCACGTAGTTAAATCAAAAATACACAGGGTTAAAGTAACGGGAGCCGATTTAAATTACATAGGCAGTATCACTATTGATGAAGATTTAATGGACGCGGCCAACATATTGGAAGGTGAAAAAGTCCAGATCGTAAACAATAACAACGGGGAAAGATTAGAAACCTACGCAATTCCAGGCACACGTGGGAGTGGTGAAATTACCCTAAATGGCGCAGCAGCGAGAAAAGTAACAAAAGGAGACGTGCTTATTTTAATTACCTATGCCATTATGGATTTTGAAGAAGCAAAAAATTTCCGCCCGGCTTTGGTATTTCCCGATGAAGAAACCAATCTTTTAAAATAAAAATTGAAAAAAAATATTTTTAATATCTTAAAAATAGTACTCCCACTCTTGTTGGGAGTTTTTTTAATTTATTATTCATATCATCAATTTTCGGAAGAACAATTAGAAGAAGTATCTACTCTTTTTAAAAAAGCTGATTACACTTACATTTTCTTGGCAATGATTCTCGGGTTATTAAGTGATTTCATCAGGGCGTACCGATGGAATATCTTACTAAATCCTTTGGGTCATAAAGTTAAATTATCCAATAGCATTATGGCTGTTGGCGCCGCGTACTTAATGAATTTGGTCATTCCCCGCGGAGGCGAAGTGACTCGGGCTATCATTGTGAACAAATATGATAAAGTACCGATGGATCATGGTTTCGGGACTATTATTGCAGAACGTGCAATCGATTTCATTATTTTATTACTGTTGATTGCAATTACTTTGCTCATTCAATTTGACGTTGTGAAAGATTTCCTCGCAGATTACATTACCCCAGATAAATTCATTTATCTGGCCCTGGTTTCTCTGGGATTGCTCCTCATTGCTTTTTTGGTTTTTAAAAAATCACAGCACAACCTCGTTTTGAAAATCAAAAAATTTGTCAGCGGGATTATTGAGGGCTGTTTGAGCATTTTTAAATCTCAAAAAAAACTGAAATTCTTCTTTCTTACTTTTCTAATCTGGGGAATTTATATCCTGATGTTTTATGTAACTGTTTTCGCCCTTCCCGAAACAGAAAACATTACATTTCCAGTGGTCATCACTGCCTTTGTCATTGGCAGTTTAACCATCGCGTTCACCAATGGCGGTTTTGGGGTTTTCCCATTCGTCATGGCCGAAATTTTATTTTTGTACGACATTGAGCGCACCACCGGAACGGCTTTTGGTTGGCTTTCCTGGATCTCCCAGACTGTTTTGGTTATTATCTACGGACTTATTTCCTTATGGCTTCTTCCTTATTTCAATAAGGAAAAAAATTCTTAAATTGCCGTTAAAATCTTTTAAATGAAGAAATATTACGCCTCCATTCTAGCTTTGTTATTTTTCTCTATTTCAGGATATTCCCAAACCATTTACGAAACTATAAATTCCAGGATCCTCAATGCAGAAAGAGAATTAAAAGTCCAATTGCCACGGAATTACACCAAAAATTCTGAAAAAAATTATCCTATTATTCTGGTGATGGACGGAGACTATCTTTTTGAACCCGTAGCCGGAAATGTCGATTATTTTTCCTACTGGGAAGAAATGCCAGAAGCAATTGTTGTCGGAATTAATCACAACGGAAAGCGGGAAGACGATACCACCTATGGGTACAACAATTTTTTACCAGCCGATCAAGGAGCTGATTTCTTCGAATTTATTGCTACGGAATTAATGCCTTTCCTTTCCGAAAATTATCGAACTGTGAAATTCTCGATTATTGTAGGTCACGATATCACTGCTAACTTCATCAATTATTATTTACTGAAAGAAAATCCCATTTTTAACGGTTACATTAATTTAAGTCCGGATTATGCCAATCAAATGGCGGATAGAATTCATAACCGTCTCTCTTCCATCAACAAAAAAATATGGTTTTACCAAGCCACTGGCACAAATGACATAAAATCCATTCAGGAAGGCGTAATTTCATTGGATAATCGATTAAAAGAAATAAACAGAAATAACATTTTTTATTCTTCGGATAATTTCGCGGACCAATCACATTATTCTTTGGTAGGAAACGCCATTCCGAAGGCTTTTGAAGATTTTTTCAGCTTCTTCCGACCAATTAGTAAAAAGGAATATGATGAAGTCATTCTTCCTTTGGAAACTTCCGCTTACGATTATTTGGTTGAAAAATACGACGTCATCGAGAATCTTTTCGGATTGGGGAAAACAATTAGAGTGAACGATTTTTTAGCGATTGCGGCAGCTTTAGAAAAGAAAAAAAACTGGGAGGAATTGGAAAAATTGGGTAAGCTCGCACGAAAAGAATATCCAAACACGATGTTGGGGAATTATTATTTAGCCAGGGCTTATGAAGAATCCGGCGAGCCAAAAAAAGCAATGAAAACATATCAGAATGCTTTTATTCTTGAAGAAGTCGCCTTTCTCACCAAAGATCTTATGCTTGAAAAAACCGAAAAAATAAAAGCCGATTTCGGTTATTGATTTATGGCCAAAACCAAAACCACGTATTTCTGCCAAAACTGCGGCGCGCAGCATTCAAAATGGCAAGGCCAATGTAATTCCTGCAAAGAATGGAATACTTTAGTTGAAGAAGTTGTACAAAAAACCGATCCCAAAGATTGGAAATCGCCTGAAACAACTTTGGTAAAACGAACTCCCAAACCGCTGCGTCTAAACGAGATTGAAGTAATAGACGAAGCAAGAATCAACACAAAAAACAATGAACTGAACAGGGTTTTGGGAGGCGGAATTGTCCCGGGATCTTTAATTTTACTTGGTGGAGAACCGGGTATTGGAAAAAGTACACTTTTACTGCAAATCTCTCTTTTTTTAGATTATAAAACGCTTTATGTTTCAGGTGAAGAAAGCATGCAACAGATAAAAATGCGCGCGGAACGCATCAACAAAAATTCCTCTAATTGTTACATTCTTACCGAAACAAAAACGCAAAATATTTTTAAGCAAATAGAAAGTTTACAACCTCAGGTGGTTGTGATCGATTCTATTCAAACATTGCACAGCGATTATATTGAAAGTAGTCCGGGAAGTATTTCCCAAATTCGGGAATGTACAGCGGAGCTTATAAAATTTGCTAAAGAAACTGGAACTCCGGTAATTTTAATCGGTCATATTACCAAGGAAGGAAGCATTGCAGGACCTAAAGTTTTGGAACACATGGTCGATACGGTTTTGCAATTTGAAGGAGATCGCAATCATGTGTATCGGATTTTAAGGGCGAACAAAAACAGGTTTGGTTCCACCAATGAACTCGGAATTTATGAAATGCAAGGCAGCGGATTGAGAGAAGTCGAAAATCCGTCGGAAATTTTGATTTCAAAAAATGACGAAGACTTAAGTGGAACTGCCATTGCCGCCGCGTTGGAAGGCATGCGGCCGCTCATGATTGAAGTTCAAGCGTTAGTGAGTTCCGCAGTTTATGGAACACCTCAACGTTCTTCCACGGGTTATAATTTGAAGCGGCTCAACATGCTTCTGGCGGTTCTGGAAAAAAGAGCGGGCTTTAGATTGGGTGCAAAAGATGTTTTTCTGAATATTACCGGTGGTATTTCAATTGATGACCCTGCATTGGATTTGGCCGTTATTGCTTCTATTCTTTCTTCAAATGAAGATATTGCCATTTCAAAGGATATTTGTTTTGCAGCGGAAATTGGATTGGCTGGAGAAGTAAGACCGGTAACACGAATCGAGCAACGAATTTTAGAAGCTGAAAAATTAGGTTTCGCGACAATAATGATTTCCAAGCACGTAAAAATACCCGCTGGAAATTATACGATCAAAGTTCAGAAAGTTTCCCGAATTGAAGAAGTGGTGGAATATCTTTTCGGATAAAAGAAGCCCTCACCCCCGCCTCTTGCCAAGGGAGAGGAGCTTACTATTTCTACTTAATTTTCTTCGTTCAGAAGTTTCGTCACCTCGTCAAGCTTCGGCGTAAGAATAACTTCAATTCTTCGGTTTTTTGCTTTTCCTTCCGCAGTATCATTGCTCGCAATAGGTGCAAATTCGCCTCTTCCTGCAGCAGTTAAATTCTGCGGATCAATATTTTCATTTTCTCTTAATATATTTACAATCGCCGTTGCACGTTTTGTAGAAAGATCCCAGTTATTGGTCAAGGCACCACTTCCGTTGTAGGGAACATTATCTGTATGACCTTCTATCAAAACAGCGATATCTGGATTTTGAGCAAGTACCGCGCCTAATTGCTGAACCGCTTTTCTTCCTTCAGAACCTACGGCCCAACTTCCGGAATTGAACAATAATTTGTTTTCCATGGAAACATATACCTTTCCATCTCGTTGTTCAACGGTCAAACCTTTGCCTTCAAATTGCATTAATGCTTTTGAAATTGCTTCTTTCAACGCGTTCATTTTAGCATCTTTTGCTGCAATAACACTTTCAAGTTCATTCACTCTATTTGATCTGGCTTCCAAATCTTTTTGAAGTTGTTCCAGTCTTTTTCTTTCTTCGGACAAGGCTTGTTCCTTTGTTTCAAGTTCTGCCAATAATTCCCTGTTTCTAGCGGAATTTTCAGCAATTGCCGAAGAACTGTTTGCTTCCAGCGCTTCATACGATTTTTTCAAATTGTCATAATTGCTCTTTGTACTTGCATAGGCGCTGCGCAAGGAATCTCTTTCAGCAACAGCAGCATTATAATCGGCTTGAAGTTGATCTAAATCTTTTTCGTATTGTTCACTTGTACTCTTGTATTGTGCAAGATCATCAGCCAATTCCCGGTTTTCGCGTTTTACATCAGCATATTTACTTTCTAAATCTTTGTAAACTTTTGACGACACACAGGATGTGGAAATTAATACAGTACTCATCACTGCCGATAATAATATTCTTTTGTACATTTTTAAACGCTTTAAGTTAAATTTCTAATTTTAAAAAAACCGGGCAATGGTCACTATGCATTGCATCTTTCAATATAACGGCTCTTTTTATTTTTTCTTTCATGGGTTCAGAAACTAAAAGATAATCCAATCTCCATCCCTTGTTTCTTTGCCGAGCACCGGCGCGATAGCTCCACCAGGAGTAATTCTCTCCATCTTTGTTTAAATGCCGAAAAGAATCGATGAAGCCACTATTGATAAAACCACCGAGCCATTTTCTTTCTTCAGGCAAAAACCCAGAAGTATTTTGAAGTCTTATTGGATCATGAATATCTATCGCTTCATGACAGATATTGTAGTCTCCACAAATCACCAGATTCGGAATTTCTTTTTTCAGCTGATTTACATACTCCTGAAAATCGGCCATAAAAGTATATTTATGAGGTAGTCTGGCAATGTTTGTGGCGGAAGGCAAATACAAACTAATAACCGAGAAAGTTTCGAAATCCGCGCGAATCACCCTGCCCTCAAAATCCATATATTCAATGCCGGTTCCGTACACCACATTTTTTGGTTCCGTTTTGCTTAATATCGCTACTCCGCTATATCCTTTTTTTTCCGCAGAAAACCAATAATGATAAGGATAGCCTGCTTTTTCGAATTCAGTAAGATCCAATTGATCGGGATGTGCCTTGGTTTCTTGAATACAAACCACATCGGGATTTGCCTGTTGCAACCAATCCAGAAAACCTTTTTTTATTGCAGCCCGTATTCCGTTTACGTTGTAAGAGATAATCTCCATTCTATTACTTTTGAAGACCAAAAATAATATTTAACACTGAAAGTACAGGATTAATAACATTAAAAAACCAAGGGGTTTTAAAATAATTATTAAAAGGTTTAGTTTTACCCACAATGCGCATTCTTTTCGTCCTTATTTTCTTTATTGCCTGTGCTGCGTCGGCACAAATAAGCAATACAAATTACCATACAAAAAAAGTAAGGGTACAGGATAGCATTTCCATAGATTCGGTGAGTATAAACCCTTCGTTTTTTATGGTTCTGGACGTTCAGGGAGAGGAAATTGATAGCAGTTTTTACAAAATAGATTTTGTGAAATCCGAATTTTACATTTTAAAAAAAGAGGAGATTACCGCGGATTCACTTCTTATTAAATACCGACGATATCCGGATTTTCTGACCAAAAAATATTTTCAGCTTGATGAAAAAATCATTGTCCAAGACAATAAAAGCATGAACCGTCTTTACCAACTAAGTGTTCCCAATAAACCAAAAACTTTTGTGCCTTTTGAAGGTTTGAACACAAGCGGAAGTATCACTAGGGGTGTAACAATTGGAAACAACCAGAATTCGGTTTTGGATTCGGAATTGGATCTCCAGATTTCCGGGAAACTGAGTGAAAAAGTTGGCCTCCGCGCTTCCATACAAGATGCGAATGTCCCGCTACAGGAGGGCGGTTATTCCCAAAATATTGAAGAATTTGATCAAGTTTTTATTGAATTGTTCAGTAAAAACTGGAACATTAGAGCCGGAGATGTTGATTTAGTTCAGGAACAATCCTATTTCGCTTCTTTCAGAAAGAAAGTGCAAGGTGTTTCTTTAAGTGCAAATTTATCCGCAGAAAAAGATTATGAAACACAAGCCTTTGTTTCGGGGGCGTTGGTAAAAGGGGTTTTTGCCAGAAGTGAATTTCTGGGGAGAGAGGGAAATCAAGGTCCGTATAAACTGACAGGACCAAACGGCGAACTTTATGTTTTGATTGTTTCGGGAAGTGAAACCGTTTATGTGAACGGAATCCCGCTTCAGCGTGGGGAATCGGAAGATTATATTATCGATTATAATTCGGGTGAAATAATTTTTAATGCGACTTTTCCCATCACTTCAGAAATGAGGATTATCGTCGAATACCAATACAGTGAAAGACGTTACAACAGAATAATTGCGACCGCTGGCGGAGTTTTTAAAAACGAAAAACTTGAAATTGGAACTTTTGTTTATTCGGAATCTGACGCCAAAAACCAGCCTTTACAACAAAATCTTTCATCCGAACAGGTTGGAATTTTGCAGGAGGCTGGTGATAATCCCGAGCAAATGATAGCACCTTCTGCAGTTCCGAGCGAATTTTCACAAAACAGGACACTTTACCGAAAGGAAATCATCAATGGCACTGAAGTTTTCGTTTATTCCACAAATCCGGAAGACGAATTGTTTACCGTTAAATTTAGTTTGGTGGGAGAAAACACGGGGAATTATGTTTTAAGCAATGCTTCGGCTATTCAGAAAATTTATGAATATGTTCCGCCGATAAATGGTGTTCTTCAGGGGAATTATGAGCCCGTAACACAATTGTATGCACCAACCCGATTGCAAATCGCCATGGTCAACGGGAATTATAATCCGACGGAAAAGACAGAAATAGAATTTGAAATCGCGGGAAGCAAAAACGACGAAAACCTATTTTCCTCACTTGGCGATGAAAACAATACAGGATTTGCGACCCGTATTGCCGGTAAACAGGTTTTTTTGAATTTAAAAAATTCGTGGTTACTGCAAGGAAAGGCAAGCGTCGATTATGTTCAGGATACTTATAGAAATGTTGAAGGACTTTATAATGTAGAGTTTGAGCGGGATTGGAACCTAATTTTCCCCCAAGGAAACCAGATTTTGGCCAATACGGGAATCGAAGTTATTAATCCTGAGGTGGGAAATGCATTTTACAATTTTCAACTTCTTGAATATTCAGAAAATTTTAATGGGAAACGCCACGAAATCTTTTCGGCTTTAAACTTCGGAAAATGGCAAACACGATTGAATGCCAGTTACATGAACAGTGAAAGTGAAGTTTTAGAATCGGGTTTTACCAGAATCAACAGTTCCGTGGTGAAAGATTTTGATGCTAAATGGATTGGGGCAAAGTTTTCTATGGAAGAAAATATTCAAAAAGAAACAAGCACGGAAGCCTTAACGGGCAACAGCCAATCTTTTAAGAAATACGAAATTTTTACAGGGATTGGAGACAGCACAAATGTTTTTGCTGAAGTCGGATACCGCTACAGAGTGAACGATAGTTTGAGAAATAATCATTTGCAACGCGTGAGCAATTCCAACACTTTTTATGTAGAATCGACCGTTCTTAACAATGAAAAATCGAATTTATCGGTTTTTATCAATTACAGAAAATTGAATAATTTGGAAGAAGACACTCAAGACGATCAGTCATTGAATTCCCGAATTCTTTACAATCGGTCCCTCTTTAATAAAATCGTTCAATTAAACACGGTTTACGAAACCAACAGCGGGTCTTTGGCCCAGCAGGAATTCACCTATCTTGAAGTCGAACCGGGAGAAGGATTTTACACTTGGAACGATTACAACAACAATGGCATTCAAGAACTCGAGGAATTTGAGACTGCCAGTTTTCAAGATGAAGCCGATTTTGTGCGGATTTTACTTCCCAACCAAATTTATTTGAGTACACATCAAAATAAGTTGAGCCAGATACTGACCTTAAATTTTGAGCAATGGAGCGCGGAAGAACGAACCAGAAAATTTTTGTCGCATTTTTACAACCAGAGTTCGTATGTAATTGATAGAAAGACGCTTCGGGACGGAAATAGTTTCAATTTTAATCCTTTTAAATCCGAAGAAAACGAATTGGGACTGAATTTGAATTTTCGGAATACGCTGTTTTTTAATCGTGGAAAACAAGATTTTACAACTTCTTACAGTTTTATATTTTCAGAAACAAAAAATTTACTTTCCACTGGTTTACAAGAGAATGCAATCCGAAGCCATCAAATCAATTTCAACCACAAAGTTCAGGAAAGCTGGATTCTAGGTTTTAAGAACGAATATACCGGAAAGCGAAATAATTCGGAAAATTTCATGAACCGAAATTATAGGATAAACCAAGTGATGGTGAATCCTGAGATTTCCTATTTGATTACCGAGAATAGTAGGGTAAAAGTATTCTATGAATTTCAGAAACAAAAAAACGAATTGGCAAATTTTGAAAAGTTAGAGCAGCAAAAAGCTGGTTTTTCTTTCGCTTTCGCCAATGGAGAAAAATTTTCTGTCAGTGGGGAAGCCAATTATATTTTTAATGCTTTTGAAGGCAATCCTTTTTCACCAGTTGCGTATCAAATGTTGGAAGGACTTCAGCCCGAAAAGAATTTTACTTGGAATATAATTGCGCAAAAAAAGCTGACGGATTATTTAAATCTCAACTTCTCTTACTTCGGCAGAAAAAGCGAAAATTCCTATACCATACATACCGGAAGCATGGAATTGCGAGCCTATTTTTAATTGATAACAGATAATTGTATAACTTGTACTAAATTTTAAAAACAAAAAAATGAACATTAAATATTTTATAATCGCCATAACGATGTTAGGCGTAAGCTGCAAAAGCTCGGATAATCAGGAAAATTTGGACAAAACCAATTATGAACAGGAGAAAAACGATCTAAATTCTCAGCAATCGGAAATTTTATCTGTCGAAATTGCCGCGATAACCCGTGGACACAGGGAGAACATTTCAATTACTCCTGAAAAAATGGAATTTTACAGCACTCAGGAAAAATTAACCAAAGAAATAGATAAAAAAGAATGGGAAAATCTTATTTCCGAAATTAATGCAGTTGGTTTAGAGACGATTCCAAGTTACAAGGCTCCGACAGAAAAAAGGTTATATGATGGGGATTTGGCCACAACATTAACAATTAAAACGAAAGATGCTACTTATCAGTCCCAAACATTCGATAAAAAAACGCCGCCAAAAGAACTAGTGGAAATAGTAAATACAGTATACGGATTCAAAGAATAAATTTTAAGTTCAGATCAAAAAAAACCCTCCAACTGGAGGGTTTTCCTTTTAAAAAGATTTATTATTCCTTAATAATCTTCTTGGTTACTTTACCACCATCTGCAGAGATTTCAAGTAAATACAATCCTGAAGAAAGATGTGAAACATTAATTGTTTTTTCAGAAACTCCGTTTGCTTCATCCTTGTCCTCATAAACAACTCTACCAAGCATATCATACATCACATAGGAAGCAGCGTCCAAGTTGTTTTTGAAAGATACTTTGATAAAATCTTTTGAAGGATTAGGATAAACACTAAGGTTGCTTTCTAAAATTTGATCAGAACGTGTACTCATTGTTGTATATTCTGTTGAACAAACTTCAAGAGTGACAGCATTCAAAGTACCGGTATCTCCATTGTAAAAATCCCTCACTCCAAATAACCATTCTCCTTCTGTGCTCATTCCATGAAGTTCACTTAATGGTTCCGAAGGCTCGTAAGTACCTGTGGTTGGAGAAGCACAAATCACAGAACTTCCACTATCATCAAAGGTAATATCAAGATCATTTTCATTGCTGCATTCCCTGTTCCATACAGGAACCTGGACTAACTCGATATCAGAATTTGGTGCCTGTAATATTATTTGCAGATCATTAACATAAGTATGAGTAACATCAACAGATACATTTATATCAGTGATCAATCCAAAATCCGGAACATCAAAACCTACTACCGCATAAGCACCTGGAGTGTTTGCACCTACACCATCCGGAATTGAAACTGGCACGGAATTTATCGTTACTTCGTATGTATTACAAATCTCAACTGCTTCGTAACCAATTAATAATTTAGGGCTTACCGCATAAAAAATATTCCCAACAGATTCAACCATAAAATAAGCTCCCATTGATGTTTCATCTGGAATCATAACAGATTCGGAACCATCGTTGGCAGTTGCTGACGCAAGCGTTGTAAAGGTCTCTCCACCGTCACTTGAGTATAAAATATTAACCGTTGCACTACTAAAAGGCGCAGCATTTGTTCCTGCAACATCCCAAGTCAATGTGTGTTCCGTGTTTGGAAGAATACTTTGATTTTCGGTAAAACCAGTGATTTTAAAAGGTCCGTTGGTATCATCCACACTAATAAGCGCATTATCTGAAGCGGTTTGACCCACGGTAGGGTTATTATCCCTTACCTGAACAACAAAATTTAAATTTCGGGACACATTGGAAACAGTTTCCCAAGTTGAGAATAAATTACCTTCCAACACTTCACTTAAAGCAGGAAAATATCTTGTAGGATTTGTTGTTGCCTGACCAACCCTAAATAAAGGTCCTGTTGTAGCATTGGGATCAGGGAAAGAAAAAACACTTGAGGTAGATAAATCCGCCTGCTCCCATGAATAAGTAATTGGATCACCATCCGGATCAGAACCGATAGCTGTCAATTTAAAAGCCGTCCCGCTAGGAATTGTGTAATTTGATCCCGCGTATGCTGTAGGAGGATTATTTGTAATAGGTGTTTCCTCAGGACAGGTTTTGTCTTCAACATTTTCCGTTACTTGAAAAATGCTGTAGTAATGAAAAATATCATCACTATGAGCTTGCACATCTGTAGGTCCTGTTATCCCGGCATAGCCCATGATTGTGGTTCCACTTCCTGGTTCTAAGTTTGCGCCAGATCCCTCATTTCTTGAGAAGGTGTGATTCGCACCAAACTGGTGTCCCATTTCGTGCGCAACATAATCGATGTCAAAGTTATCCCCTTCTGGAATACCATCGGCTGGAGAGGTATATCCACTACCTTTTCCGTTTTCACATACACAGCCAATACAGCCTGCATTTCCACCACCTCCGGTAGCTCCAAACAAATGTCCGATATCATAATTTGCATTTCCAATAGTAGCAGTTAAATTGTTCTGCAATTCCATATTCCAGTTATTCATAGAACTAGATGGTGAATAAGGATCGGCATTGCCATCCAAATAAATTACGTCGTCATTATTATCGATCAATTCCATGTTAATTGCAAAATCACGTTCGTAAATCGCATTAACCCTAGTCATTGTAGCATTTATGGCCGCCATGGCACCGGCTACGGTTCCACCAAAATAATTTGTGTATTCTCCTGTTACGGAAACTACCAATCTGAATGTTCTTAGAACTTGATCATCTGCATTTAAAGAGCTCGAAGAAAAATCACTGAAATCCCGATCCAAAAATGCATCAGTTTCTTCAGTCAAACATTCGAAACTCGAATTTTTTTCTCTTGGAAGTTTTGTGTAAGCGGCATAAGTATCATTGTTCTCGGTTACCGGCTCAATAAAAATACTCTTCCCTCCAGGATTCATTATCATCGCTTTCAAACCGAGAGGAGATAAACTGAAATTCAAGGACAATAAAGGATTATCAACTGCAATACCTCTATAAGCTCTAATTTCTGGAAATTTTGCCTGTAATATAGGCGAGAAATTTGATGCTTCCACTACATAGAAATCCATCATTTTACCTTCTGCATTGGGTAAGGAAACAATTGTATTGGATTGTATGGCTCCTGTTCCTCTCTCGGGAGCATTGAGTAAATTATTTTTCAACGTTTCTTCATTCAAGGTGAAGAAAACTGTTTCGGGCGGTAATTGTCTTTTATTGGCTTTTAAACCTTCATTTTGAACTGAAGTTTTTCTCCATACTTCTTGAGAAAAGGAAGAAAAACTCAAAAGGACAAAAATAACCACCAAAGCATTTGAGGTAATTTTTTTCATTTTTTGAATATTTAAATTTGATCGACCAAAATAAACAAAAAACTTTAATTCTTTTCAAATTTACCGTGCTATCTGAAATTAAATTATTCCTTTTGAGAAACTTAGGTTTTTCTTTATTTGCCAAGTCCATAGAGGCAAAAACAAAAGACCTATCTTGTGATAGGCCTTTGAAAGAAAATTGAGGTGAAAATTATTTCTTCACAAATCTTAGAACCACGGAATTCTTGGCGTTCTGCAGTTTAACAAAATAGATTCCACTACTAAGAGTGGAGATATCAACTCCTAAATCTACTTGTGCATCAATTTGCTTGTCCAAAATAACCTGACCCAACATATTGTATATCTGCATGTTTTCCGGCAATTCGGATCCCTTCACAGAAATATTAATTCCATTCTGCGCAGGATTTGGATATATGCTGAAGTTGGACGCCACGAAGTTATGGTCTTCAACCGTCATCGTACTGTTTACATATATATTTGTGGATTCTGAAGTTGCAGCATATGCTCCACCAGAAACCACAACTGTATTATCATCAGTGGTTAATTCATAGCTACCATTTCCGTAAGTACAACACATACCATCTCCATAAGCATCAAAAATGGTGAACGTATAGCAATTTTCCTCTTCAACGTTAAATACTTCAGTTTCTGGTGTGCTATCGCCGTCTGTATAAGGCCCACCTGAAGCAATAAGTGTTCCATCGCCTTTTTTAAACTCCCATGTGGTTTCACTTCCGTAATTGTCTGGTACAAGAGTTAAACTTATGGTAGTCGTTGTCACCTGATTTAATTCTTGTACAACTATCTGCCATACATCCTCATTGTCCCAAGTATCCTCATCAGGCATGCCATTGATCAAAGTTAGGTTCATTGTCAATAAATGCTGACCTACGGAAGCACCAGTCAATGACGGTAAAGAAATCATTTCTATTTCGTCTTGAGCTAAAGAACCCGTCCACACATAAGTCTCGGTTGTTCCGCCATCCAAATCGTATTCAATTGTAGCAGATGTCATTGTGGTGCTTCCTGTATTTATCAACTCAATTTGTGCACTGTTGTTACATCCGCTATAACCCATCATTTCAATGGAACCATCAAAACCATAAACAGTAACTGGTTGACAAGCATTTGAAGCTCCCAATGTATTTCTTCGTGGGGAATTGGCCATTACAGTCAGGATCCTATCCTTTTGACCTTGCGTAAAAGTATCCATACAAGCGTCATTGGTATAATCCATGTAATTTTCAATCATATCGAAATTGGATCCACAATTTGTTACTGGAGTACAAACGTAATTAGCTTGATTGGAAGCTGGTGTATCAACTACATAATCACCGGAAGTCGCACCATCCGTACAATTGGAAGTATCCCCCCAAATATGAATAAGTCCCAACCAATGACCAACTTCATGAGTCATCGTTCTTCCCAAATTATAAGTACCGTTTAAAATAAAGGAGCCATCATCCTGAGCGGTCGTCCCAAAAGCATTGAAATTGGAAACCACGCCGTCCGTATTTGCCGAGCCGCCATTTGAATTTAAACCTCCCAATCCTGAAGTTGAAGGGAATTGCGCATAACCCAAAATACCAGCATCAGCACCTCCAAATTTTACAGACCACATGTTCATATAATTTGTGGGGTCCCAAATTGTGACAGGTTTTACATCAGAATCAACTTCATCCATGGTCCAACTCTCCTGTCCCAAATCAATACGGTTAACACCATCAGTATCATTCCCATCGGGATCTCTTTGCGCAAGGCAGAATTCAATTTCAACATCCACTCCCAATCCGTAACCACTTGTTCCCGCTCCTGGCGTACCCAGAATTCTTCTATAATCTTGGTTAAGTACATCAATTTGCGAAATCACCTGATCATAAGAAATGTTTTCCGAAGTCGCATTTCCAATGGTATTCACTGGATCTCCATTATGAATAACATGTACCACAACAGGAATTGTAATAATTGTCCCATCCATCATTCTTCCCGAATTCCTGGATTTATACTCCGCAATTTTTGGAGCGAGCCAATTTTCAAAATCTTCTTTAGTTTCGGTTACCAAGCCTCGCTCCCGCAGACTCTGATTGTATTCCACTGCACTGCAGCGTTCATAAGAACTAGGAGCCACTCCCTTCTCCGTCTCTTGTCCGTATGCGCCAATCAAAGAAAAAAGGGAACAAAGCATTAAAGCTTTCATTATAAATTTTTTCATGTATTAAAATTTTATTGCGGGCGCCAATGTATGGATCATTTTTCAACGAGAAAAACATTTTCTTAATTTTTTCTAAAAAAACGTTAAAAATTAAAATATAAATAAATTTTTCTTTGTCAAAAATGACTTTTCATCTGTAAGAATAATCTTATATTGAGATTAATGCAATGAAATACCTTTTTTATGCCAAGACTTAAAATCGACTTCATTAGATATTAAAGTCGTAAGATCTTCAATGGCTACGCGTCTTTGTTCCATAGTATCCCTGTCGCGTAACGTTACCGAATTATCCTCCAGAGAAGCATGGTCTACTGTAATACAAAATGGTGTTCCGGCAGCATCTTGTCTTCTATATCTTCTTCCAATGGCATCTTTTTCGTCATAAAGAACATTAAAATCCAATTGCAGATTTTCAACGATTTTCATTGCAAGTTCAGGCAAACCATCTCTTTTTATCAAAGGTAAGATCGCTGCTTTTGTTGGTGCCAAAACTGCCGGTAATTTTAAAACCGTTCGGGATGATCCATCTTCTAGGTCTTCTTCTTTAAGTGAAGAAGAAAAAATAGCCAAAAACATTCGATCCAATCCAATAGATGTTTCTACAACATAAGGAACATACGATTCATTCATTTCGGGATCGAAAAACCTTAATTTCCTTCCAGAAAATTCTTCATGCGCTTTTAAATCGAAATCGGTTCTGGAATGAATTCCTTCGAGTTCTTTAAATCCGAAAGGAAAATTAAATTCTATATCTGAGGCCGCATTGGCATAATGTGCCAGTTTTTCGTGATCGTGAAAACGATAATTCTCTTTTCCCAAGCCCAAGGATAAATGCCATTGATATCTTTTCTCTTTCCAATGCTCATACCATTTCAATTCTTCTCCAGGACGGACAAAAAATTGCATTTCCATTTGCTCAAATTCTCTCATTCTGAAGATAAACTGACGGGCTACAATTTCATTTCTGAACGCTTTACCTGTTTGTGCGATTCCAAAAGGAATTTTCATCCGTGCCGATTTTTGCACATTGGAAAAATTCACAAAAATACCTTGTGCCGTTTCGGGTCGTAAATACATTTGGGTGGCTGTGTCTTCGGAAGCGCCCATTTTGGTGGAAAACATTAAATTGAACTGTCTTACATCTGTCCAATTTTTTGAACCAGTTTCAGGATCGGCTATTTCAAGTTCTTCAATGAGTTGTTTTACCCCAGCTAAATTTTCATTTGTTAAATCTTTCGCTAAGCGGCTTAGTATTTCATCTTTTTGAGACAAATACTTCTTCACTCTCTCATTAGTGGTAACAAATTCATTTTCATTAAAAGCGTCACCAAACCTCTTTCGAGCCTTTTCAATTTCTTTTTGAGCTTTAATGTTTAGTTTCTCAGCATAATCCTCAACCAAAACATCTGCTCTATATCTTTTTTTGGAATCTTTGTTATCAATAAGTGGATCACTGAACGCATCTACATGTCCAGAAGCTTTCCAAGTTGTTGGATGCATAAAAATAGCAGCATCAATCCCTACGATATTCTGATTCATTTGAACCATGGATTTCCACCAATACTCCCGTATATTTTTCTTTAGTTCGGCGCCATTCTGACCGTAATCGTAAACAGCACTTAAACCATCATAAATCTCACTTGAGGCGAAAATATACCCATACTCTTTTGCATGGGAAATAACTTTTTTAAAAAAATCTTCTTGTATCATGGACTAAAATAGAATCTTATTTATCGAATTTTGAAAGTTGTTGATCCCAATAATTCAGGACCATCAAAAATATGAACGAAATATTCACCTTCTACAGGATCTTCAATAGGTAATAAAACACAAACATCGATGTCTTCATTTTCATAATATACTTTGGTAGTGGTGCTATAATAAAGAATCGCGTCATCATAGGTTTTGGAAAAGCGGTCTCCCACCAAATTGTTTTTGGGATCTATTACTTGTATATAGAATTCCTTTTCACCCGCGTCTACCAAAGGATTTTTTACAATTGTAAAACAGGTTTTAATATTGTTGACTCTTCCCGAGCGGTCGGTTTCATTTATTTTACCATTGTTTTTCTTTCTCGCGCCGTTTGCATTTACCTTGGTCAAATTGATTTTTGAAGCAATGGCAACTTTAGATTCAAGTTCCTTGTTTTGCACATAGAGTGAATCGTTTAGATTTGTTTGTTTCAATAATATTGAGCTGGTACTGTCAATAACTGTTGTTAGTCGTTTATTGTTTGCATTTAAACTATCAACCAAAATAAAAAGTCGGTCTCTTTCCTTTTTCAAAGTCGAAATTTCCCTTCTAAATTTGGACAACAGTATTAAATCTGTTTTCATGTCCTTTATAGAATCCAAAAGGTTTTCTATCTTATCTCTTGCCGCTACAAGTTGCGCTTTATTCTCATCGTTTTCAGCAATGGCTTTATTGTAACTTAACAGTAATTCTTCAAGATTTTCTTCAAGTGCTACTTTTTCGTTTTGTAAAATTGCCTTGTTCTCTTGCTCCTCATTATAAAATTTAATCGTAAATATGCCTAAAGCAATTAATGCGAAAGCCAAAACCCCAATCAGGATTTTAAGTGCTTTATTGTCTTTTTTGTCGTTCATATTGGTAAAAATCTAATGCAAAAGTAATATTTAAATATTCTTATCTAAATTATATGTTGAAAGACCTGCTCAATTTATTTTATCCCGCTATTTGCTTTTGCTGTGATAAAAATCTTTCCGCAGGTGAATCAGTGATATGTGTTCACTGCCGACACGAATTACCAATTACGGACAACCTTCTTGAACCCGAAAACCGAACCAAAAAAATTTTTTATGGGCGTGTACCAGTAGAGAACGCTGCTTCTTTACTTTTATTTGAGAAAAAAGGAATTGTACAAAATTTGATTCATTATTTAAAATACCGGGGAAATCAGGAAATAGGATCCTTTTTAGGTCAGTGGTTGGGACAAAAATTATCGATTCACACCGAATACCAAAAAATTACCGTTGTGATTCCCGTACCTTTACATAAGCGGAAATTGCGCTCCCGCGGCTATAACCAAGTTGAAAAATTTGGAAAGGAAATAGCTGGTTTACTCGAAGTGCCCTATGTAGATAATGTGTTATTAAAAACTTCATCTTCAAAAAGCCAAACCAATAAAAAACGATTTGCCCGATGGGGGGAATTAAATGATTACTTCATAATCAACAATGGTGATCATCTTCAAGGAGCACATATTTTATTGATTGACGACATTGTAACTACCGGTGCAACCTTGGAAGCATGTTCCAACAAACTTCTGGAGATACCCAATATAAAAATAAGCATAGCTACTATGGCATTTGCTGTGTAAATCGTTTCTTTGTCTTTTGAAAAATGATATCCTATGAAAAAGATTTTGAAGCATTCTTTTTACGTTTTTTTCATATTACTGCTTTTTATTCAATGTGCTAAACGCGGAACGCCCACTGGTGGGCCCGAAGATGAGTTGCCTCCAACGTTTATACGCGCCACTCCTAATAATTATTCCACCAATTTTAATGCGGAAGAAATCCGAATTTATTTTGACGAATATGTAAAACTTGAGAACTCACAAAAACAGATTATCATTTCCCCCCCAATGGATCCCGCTCCCACCATCACTCCGCTGGGAACTGCGAGTAAATATATTCGAATTCAGATTAACGATACGTTAGCGGAGAACACTACTTATGTAATTAATTTTGGAAGGAGCATCGTAGATAACAATGCCGCAAATCCATTGCCTTTTTTTAAGTATATTTTTTCAGCGGGAAGCGCCATTGACTCCCTAAGTGTATCGGGTGAAATTAAGGATGCTTTCGAAAGAATTCCTGACTCTTATGTATCGGTAATGCTTTATGAGGTAGATTCAACTTATACGGATTCTATTATCTATAACGAAGTCCCGAGGTACATTACAAATACATTGGACAGTGCTACAACATTTCAACTTACCAATTTGAAGGCGGGAACCTATCAGTTAATCGCTTTAAAAGACAAGAACAACAACTACAAGTATGAACCCACGATCGATAAAATTGGTTATGCTTCAGAGCCGATAGAAATTCCGACAGAAAATATTTTTTCGCTTGAATTATATCCCGAAACACCCGAATTTGAAATAACCAAACCTGCTCATCTTGCAGCGCAACATTTAATTTTTGGATACAAAGGTGAAATCGATTTGAAGCGTATAGAAATATTACAAACACCTGTTCAAAAGAACTTTGAATATCGAATTTTTCAAGATCAGAAAACCGATACCTTACATTATTTCTACAAACCTAAAATCACCGCTGATAGCTTAAACTTTGAAATTATACATCATAACTATGCTGAAGAAGTAAGCGTAAAATTGAAAGAATTGGAAAAGGATTCCCTGCTCTTGGATATTTTACCGAAGAATGAAATCGGCTTCAATGATAGTCTGATTATATCTGGAAATATTCCTTTAGAGATACAAGACGAAAAGCTGTTCAATCTTTACGATAAAGATTCCTTGCCCGTAGCGTTTACTGCGGAAATGCTGGAGTACCAGAATAAGATTTTTATCGATTTCGAAAAATCTGAAAATCAAGTTTACAGGTTTGAAGCATTACCAGGGGCAATCACGGATTTTTTTGGCTCAAAAAACGACAGTATTTCACATGGTCTCAAAACAAAAGAATATTCCGATTATGGGAATTTGTTCTTTTCAGTGCAAAACCTACCGAAACATCAGGTTATTCTTCAATTGGTGAATTCAAAAAAAGAAGTTGTAATGCAAAAGATCGGAAAGACCCTGAATAGTTTCGAATTTCTAAATATAAAACCAGCAAAGTATTTTTTGCGGATAATTTTTGACACGAATGAAAACGGACAATGGGATGCAGGAAATTTTCTTAAAAAAATTCAGCCAGAGAAAGTGATTTATTTTCCCAATGAATTGGATATTCGAGCAAATTGGGATGTGTCGGAAACCTTTATTTTAGAATAAACTCATCCCGATCATCTAAAAATCTAAATTTATTCCTTTTGTTTTTTAAATCCGTTTTGGATAATGCTGCTTCTATAATATTGGGCGAATTAGCTGGTTTTGAACATTCATTCCCCATGCTATCCCAGACAATGGAATGACCCGAATATTGTATGTTGTTTTCATCCAATCCAATTCTATTGATGCCAGCGCAATAACTCATGTTTTCAATTGCCCTTGCTTTTAAAAGAACGTCCCACGCTTTAATTCTTGTTTGTGGCCAGTTTGCGACGTAAATCAACAAATCAAAATCTTCATTATTTCGCGACCATACAGGAAATCTCAGATCGTAACAGATCAACGGACAAATTTTCCAACCTTTATAATTGACCACGAGTCTTTCCTTTCCGGACGCATAGATTTTATCTTCTCCAGCCAACGTAAAAGTATGTCTTTTGTTATAGGTGAAAAAAGTTCCGTCAGGAAGAACGAAATATAACCGGTTGTAAAATAGATCGTTCTCTTTTACAATGATACTTCCCGTTATTGCTGCGGAATTTTCCCGTGCCATTTTTTGCATCCACAAAAATGTTGATCCATTTGGTTCTTCCGCACACTTTTCGGCGTTCATTGAAAATCCAGTGGTGAACATTTCGGGAAGAATTATTAAATCCGAGGCACTTTTGAGATCATTAATGATTTTTTCAAAATTGTTTTTGTTCTCTATGGGATTCTCCCACTCCAGTTCTGTTTGGATGAGTGTAATATTCAATATCTCATGCATCGCAATCGTATTTTTTTAAAGATAAAAAAAGCTCCGGAAATTCCGGAGCTTTGGTTATCAACTAAAGGTTGGTTAGTAATAACCTTTATTCTTGAACATCAGATTCAGCTTCCTGAACGATTTTAAATTCAGAACGTCTGTTTGTTTGATGTTGTTCATTACTACAGTTGCTACCGCAATCGACTTTAGGCTCGGATTCTCCTTTTCCTTCACCAGAAATTCTTGCAGCGTCTATGCCTTTCGAAATTACGTATTGAACGGTACTCTTTGCTCTTCTATCAGATAATTGCTGATTATAGGTAGCACTTCCTCTACTATCAGTATGTCCGTAAACCTGAATCTTCATCTCTGGATATTTCTGCATCACTTGAACCAGTTTATCAAGTTCAAATGCCGCTTGTGCAGTAATGTTTGATTTGTCAAATTCGAACAATATTGGGTTTAATATTACTTCTTCTTCCGTAATAATTACCTCGATTGGGCTAAGTCCGATGTTAACCGTTACACTGCTTTCTTCAGTTTTATCGACCGTTACAGACTTGCTTTCATAATCCGTAAGATTTGTTTGCATCACATAAACCTGATCACAATCAACCTCAAAACTCACAGTACCATCAGCACCCGTAGTTCTTGACGCCAATTGATTTTCCATTTCGTCATACAGTGTAACCGTTGCTCCAGAAAGCGGTTCGTTGGTATTGATATCCATTACAGAGGCAATCAATTCCAATTCGCAGAGAGGTTCAAGTTGTTTCACTTTAAAAATTTCATCGTTAGGTTTTTCAGCCGCAGCAGTCTCCCTGTTTGAACTCACATAACCTTCCTGAGTTTCTTCATTAATAGTAAACGAAAGATCATCTCCAGCACTGTTAACTGGTTTCCCAATATTTTCTGGTTTTGAAAAACCGTCTCCATCTGCTTCAGCATAAAAAACATCCAAGCCTCCCAAACCAAGATGGCCGGTACTTGAAAAGTATAAAGTTCCTGTTGTACTGATGAAAGGAGTATTTTCTTTTCCAGCGGTATTGATTCGGCTTCCCAAATTTTCTGGTTCCCCGAAAGATCCGTCTTCATTAATTGCCACTTTATAAATGTCTGATCCTCCCTGACCTCCCGGCATATCGCTTACGAAGTATAATGTTTTACCATCAGGACTTAACGCTGGGTGTCCGAAGGAATAATCGGATGTGCTAAAAGACACTTTACGCACATCTTTCCATTTTCCGTTTACCAAATCAGCTGAAAACAATTGAATCTGACCTACACCATTGTCTGCACTTTCATAGTCACCATCTTCATAATCTGTTCGATCAAAATACATTTTTGTTCCATCAGCAGTTATGGTAAGTGTTCCTTCGTGATAGGTTGTATTAATGTCACCATCAATCTGAACCGGTTCTCCCATTTCTCCGTTTTCCATGTTGGCCACAAAAATATCCAGCGTGGGCTCTCCTGTCCATCCGTATGTTTTTCTACTTTCATTTCTGGCAGAAGAGAAGAAAAATTGACTTCCTTTTTCAAAAGCACCAAAATCTGAGTATGGTGAATTTATTGGCAATTTTTCAACAGAAAATTTCTCTTCTTTTTCTAGTAATCTTGGGAGGTAGTTCGGATTTTCCAAAAATTGTACAGCACGATCATCATTCGGTGCCATTTGTGCAAATTTGTGCATCATTTCATTGGATTTCCCGAACTTTTGATTTGCCTTTAGCATTTGAGAATAACGGAAAACATCTTCGCTATCTACAATATCAGAATCTATAATCATTGCATAAAAGCGTTCAGCTTCTTTTGTGTTATAGATATTGTAATTGGCTTCCGCTAATTGTTTGTATACATAATCGCTTGCCTTACCTTTTTCCACCAATTTGTTATAATCCTCGATTGCTTCTACATATTCCAAGCGATCAAAATGTTTATCGGCATCTTTGGTATCATCGTTCTGAGCAGCGGCTGTAAAACAACCAACTACTGATAACATTAAAATAATATAAAGTTTTTTCATAATCTTTTAGTCTTTGTTGGTTTAGAAGAATCGAGGTGAACGATATACTTTTTGGTTAAAGAATATATCAAATATTAAAAACGCTTCATATGATGCGGAAGCTTGTTCATTAATATCAGAAAGTACATGGTCATACGCAAATCCTGCTTGAACCCAATCGGTTATTCTGAAATTCACCAAACCACTTACTGCATCATCCAATCTGTATGACGCTCCAATTTCGAAACGGTCATAAAATAAGAAGTTTGCGTTGACGTCAAAAGAAACAGGCGCTCCAAAAGCGGTTTTTACCAATGTTGAAGGCTTGAATTTTGTATTTGGAGAAAGTTGGAAAACATAACCTGCTGTAGCGAAAAAGTGATTTACCTCGCTTCCAATTTCGGTTCCGTCGACTGTTAAGTGCGTTGATTTGATAAAGTTGGGGACAGAGAATCCTACGTAATATTTATCACTATACAAGAAAAACCCTGCACCTATATTTGCGAAGGTTTCGTTTGTATTTTCAGAAAAAGCAATATCCGTGGAGTTCTGCAATTCTAACCCAATAAGTCCCACATCGTGAAAAGTAGCACCCGCTTTAATACCAAAAGCCAGTTTGGTTGCTGAACCCAAATTTAAAGTATAAGAGAAATCAGCATAAATATTTGTTTCATTTACAGGACCGTATTTATCTGAAATTGCAGAAAGTCCCAAACCAGTTTTTTCTCCAATTGGGGAATGGGCAGAAAAAGTAAAGGTTTCAGGTGCTCCATCAAAACCAGACCATTGTTGACGGCCCAGGATTCCGATGGAAAGACTTTCTTTTGAACCTGCGTAAGCAGGATTCACCACATTCATGTTATACATATATTGTGTGTATTGCGGATCCTGCTGAGCCGCGACGTCCTCGTAAAAAAGAAATCCTGCGAGACAAAGAAATACATAAATTTTTTTCATTGTGAGATAATTTGATTGTCGTTAAGTTAAGTTGATTTAGTTTTGCCTATTGATATATACCCAACCGGTTTCTATCTGATTATATACTTGATTTGAGTTATTTAATTTCAAAACATAATAATAAGTTCCGGTAGGCAAGTCGTTTCCATCTTGATCTTGTCCGCAGAATTCATTTACGTAATCAGACTTTTCATAAACCAAGCGTCCGTGCCTGTTAAATACTTGCAAGCTTTCAATTCCCAATTCATCACTGAGGAATTGTAAATCCATGCAATCATTTATATTATCAGAATTAGGTGAAATACCTTCGGGTATGATACAGTTTTCAACTTCGTAATTAGTAACAACGATTTCGTCAGTACCAATACATTCATTGTTGTTTACTGAAACTGTATAAGTTCCTTCTTCCAGAATATCTATACTTGCCCCGGAAAAACCAGCTCCAGTTAGTTCAGTTCCATTTAATGACCAAGTATAAGTAAGGTTTTGTGAAACGTTTGTTGGAGTAGCGTTAAGTTGAACCGTTTCCGATCCGCATTTAAAGAAATCTTCACCTAGGTTTATCACGGGACGTTCCCGGAAAGTAACATTTGCCTGACCTCTTACGGTACAACCGTTGATGGTTACATCAACCCAGTAATCTCCATTTTGAGTTACCGTAATTGTTGGGGTTTGTTCTCCTGTACTCCACATATAGGTTGCGCCGGTAATAACGGGCCATGAAATATTCGGAACGATTTCAAAGGAATCTACTCCACAAGGACTGATTGGATCTCCCAAATCTACTGTAAAATCAACGAGGTCGAATACTACCTCATCGGTTACTATACATTGATTTCCGGAAACTTCCACGGAATACACCCCGCCGGTTGTTGCTTCAAACGTACTAGTAGTTTCAGGTTGTTCAACTCCGTCAACAAACCACGTATAGGAAATATTTGTTAATTCATTTTGGTTAATTGGGGTAGCATCTAATAAGATTGGTTCCTCAGGACAAATAGGCGAATCTGCACCTAATTCAATTTCCGGATTTGGAAAAAATTCAATAAGCACCTCATCTTGAGCCATACATGTAGATGAATAATACACCTCCACCATATATGTTCCTGTAGTTGTTACATCTAATGAAGTTTCTGTTTCTCCTTCAATTTCCACACCATCCTTATACCAAATATAAGTGGCGTCAGCAACCTGATTTCCAGATTGTAAGGTTATGGTTTCTCCTTCACAATTGGCGTTTCCAGATTCTAAAAGAATATCAGCTCCCAGATCAACATCCCCAATATCGAAACTACCTGCTTTAAGAAAAACGGCGGAATCGAAAGAAGAATCTCCTCTATCCGCTATGACCATTTTCATCGTATAGGTTTCCCCTGGAATGATAGTGGCTCTGGCAGTTAATGAAATTGTTCGGCCATCAAATTGAAAAGAATTCGAATTATTCGCGCCAAAATTACTTACGTAATACAATGGGAAAAAATTTTGATTCTGAATTTCAAAACCACATAATGCCATATCTTCCGTATGAATACTTGCTGTACTCACTGGTACATTATCTGAATTTGGTACGGAAGCAATATTGGCTCCTCCAAATGGCGCACCAGAATTATCTGCAATACCCGGTCCACTGATCAAAAATGCGAAACCGTCTCTATAATTATCAGAACACTCAAAATCATCTTCGTACTCTTCCGAAGCAAAAATGAAATCGAAAGCCACCTCATCCAATTGAGATGTAAACGAAAATTCTAAGACTGTGGCATTATTGGTTGATACAGAAGTACCATATTCATTATTCAACAAAGTCTGCAAGTCGGTATCGCCAACCCAGCTGTCTGGAAAGCCTCCCCCTGCATCTGAACTTCCCGAAGTATCATTGGGTCCTTCAGCACTGGTCGCAAAACCGGAGGATAAGATAATCCCTTCCTCAAAAGGAAAATTGGTGCCTTCACTATTAAAATAGCCCCAACTTCTTTGACTGAGGTTGGTTACGCCCGCTGGATTCTGAGCGATATTCAATAATTCAATATCAACACATTCTAAGCTTCCGCTAAGAAGTACATTTTCAATTAATTCTTCCGCAGTATAGTTCGTTTCTGGATCACCTGGATCATTGACAGAAATACTTTGCGCATTTACAGTGATTCCGATAAAGAAAAAGCACCCTAGAAAAATCAGTTTATGATTCATAATAGCTTATTGAACTTGGTTAATTTACTTCTCGTACTAAGTACACCCAGCCTGTCTTCACAGCACCATAAACCTCATCCTGACCGTTGAACTTTATTACGTAATAATAAGTGCCTGTTGGCAAATCTTCACCATCTTGCGTTTGCCCGCACCATTGCTTGACATAATTATTCTGTGTGAAAACAGAAGTTCCGTATCTATTAAAAATTTCAATACTCTTAATTCCTGTTCTATCAGAAAGGTATTCCAAATCCATGCAATCATTAATTCCATCTGAATTTCCGGGAGAGATCCCTTCAGGAATACAGAAATCGATAACTTCTACGGTACCCGTACCAGTACAAGCTCCATTAGAAACGGAAAGCGTATAAATACCACTTTGGTTTACACCCGTTAAAGTTGCTTCGCTTCCTACTTGCACGCCGTCTAAAGTCCATGAATATGTAACATTTCCTGTATCTTCGACAGAAATGCTGGAATTTATACTTATTACCTGATTTTCACTTTCACAGAGAGAAATATTTCCACCTAAATCCACAATAATACCGTTTCCTTGAGAAACTTCTATTTGGTCTTGGCCCTCACATCCATTTACCGTAACGCTAACAGAATAAGTACCAACTTCAGTGATGTTAAGGGTTGCTTCATCTTCTCCTGGCAATACATTGTTGTTCATATACCAAACAAAAGTTGATTCGGCTGCAGTGAAATTAGAAGGAGTGGCATCCAATACAACTGGTTCATCAAAACAGGAATTAAAATCTGCACCTAAATCAATGATTGGTGTTTCCCCAATCACCACTTCGCTCTGGAAAGTTTCGGTACAATTTCCGTATGTAATATCCACTGTGTAAATCCCACCTGAAGTCGCAGTATATGTTGCAGCCGTTCCTACCACATTCCCTGCTTCATCTGTCCAAGAGTAAGAGAGCTCGTTTTGATCTAAACTATTATTATTTGGTGTCGCGTTTAATTCTACATCAGGTTCACCTTCACACAATTGTACATCTGCTAAATTTCCAGACAAATCTTCTGAGCCATAACTAACAGTTACTTCGTCTTCAACAGGAAAAGTTTCTCCATCCCCGTCGGTGTAAATTACTTGTGCCGTAAAGGTTTGTGTTTCTCCATTGACCAAACAAACATCTGAAGGATTATCGAGAGAAACAACATTGCCATCAGCATCCAATAAATTATATACAAAATTAGCTGCATCTGGATCTGGCACAGGTTTAAATCTCCATGCTTCCATGTCTGCCTCCCATAGACCAGTATTACGTCCTGGAGGTGAAACTCCCAATGTGCCACCTGGGTTTTGGATTCCTATTACGGCATAACCATCGTTCCAACCCGTACATAAAGGTTTTTCCGTAATATAAACATCAATATAATTCGAGGTTTCATGAAGTACGATTTGTTGCGTTGTGTTGAATGCATCACAAGAACTTCCAAATTGGGCCACGTCAGTATAATTTACGACAAAAGCCCTGAAGGGAGCCTCGCCTGTAACTTCATATTCTATTGTCCCAACCAAGCTGTTATTCATGTCGTTAATATTAAGATCATGAAAAGCTCCAAAAATAGCCGCTGTAGGTCCGTTGGCGTTTCCTCCCAGAGTTGGATCCGGAACCAATTGATCTCCGTCAATAGGCCAAGAATTATAGGCATTTGCATAGGCCGTATTAAAAACAATATCTCCGTTACCACCAATAATTACCTGATTATAAGTTTCGCCATAAAAGGTAAAACCAAAAGGAAGAGCGATAGCAGCCGAATAGGTATCATCATTTGATAATCCAGTTGGGTTTGATGTTGGAACAGGATCAAAAGGCAATGAAACAACATTGTAAGCATGTGTCGGTAAGGGATTATACGTCTGTGTAAAATCCGCGTCTATTTCTACGCACGGTCCCGATAAACAATCCAATTGAACATCTTCTCCTGCATCAACAGTAAAGTCGACTAAGTTCTGTGAACTTAGTACACCCGTAGAAAAAGCAAAAAGAAGAAAAAGTAGAGGTTTTTTCATATTAAAATTTTGTTTATAAATGAGAGGCAAAAAGATTAAAAAAAGTTAATAAAAAAGTAAAATTATGGATTTTTACTTGGAACTACGCAAGCCTGAAAGAAAAAATTAACTTTTTTTTAAATTACAAGGAAAAAACGCATTAAAAAAACTCTAAATTTTAAGATATAAATGAATTATACGCAAATAATAAATCCTAAATGTTAGCAATAAACAGGAAAAGAGATTTTTATTTAATTATTTTTGTTTTTGGGATAATTGAACCACATGATTGAAAAAAACATAATTGAATACGAAAAGACGGTTTTAATTGGAGTTATAACCAAACATCAAGATGAAGATAAATCGGAAGAGTACCTTGACGAACTCGAATTCTTGACTTATACTGCGGGTGGGGAAGTTCTAAAAAGATTCACCCAGAAGATGGAAATGCCAAATCCTAAAACCTTTATCGGGACAGGAAAAATAGAAGAGGTGCGGAGATTTATTGAAGAAAATGAAGTGGGGACCGCCATTTTTGACGATGAACTTTCTCCGGGCCAACAAAAAAATATTCAACGCATCTTGGATTGTAAAGTTCTGGACAGAACGAATTTAATCTTGGATATTTTCGCCCAACGCGCACAAACCAGTTATGCGAGAACCCAAGTTGAACTCGCGCAATATCAATATCTTTTACCTCGCTTATCGGGAATGTGGACGCATTTGGAACGCCAGCGTGGGGGAATTGGAATGCGAGGACCTGGAGAAACTGAGATAGAAACCGATAGACGAATTGTCCGGGATAGGATTGCTCTTTTAAAGAAGAAAATCGAAACCATTGATAAACAAATGGAAATCCAGCGTGGTAACAGAGGTCAATTGGTTCGTGTTGCCCTAATTGGATATACTAATGTTGGGAAATCGACATTAATGAACGTGATTAGCAAAAGCAATGTTTTTGCGGAAAATAAACTTTTTGCAACTCTTGACACAACCGTGAGAAAGGTAGTGATTGGAAATCTTCCTTTTCTTCTTACAGATACGGTTGGGTTTATCCGAAAGTTACCTACTCAGTTGGTAGATGCTTTTAAATCGACCTTGGATGAAGTTAGGGAAGCAGATTTACTATTGCATGTTGTTGATATTTCGCATCCTTATTTTGAAGAACATATTGCTTCGGTAAACCAAATCTTAGATGAAATAAAAAGTTCGGGGAAACCTACAATTATGGTTTTTAATAAAATAGACAATTACACAGCGGAAGTCCTTGAGAAAGACGATTTGATAACCGAAAAGACCAAAGCACATTATAGCTTGGAAGAGTGGCGACAGACTTGGATGAACCGATTGGGCGATAATGTAATCTTCATTTCGGCTTTGAACAAAGAAAATATTGAGGATTTTAGGGAAAAAGTATATAATACGGTTCGAGAAATACATGTTACGCGTTTTCCTTATAATAATTTCCTTTTTCCCGACTATGATCGGGATGATGAAGAGGAATAAATTTATTCGCTCCCTGTTATTCTAACATTATCTATATTATAAGTGGTGGTTCGATCAGGATCGGAGCCGTGATATTTAAACCCGATTCTGATACTTCCTTCCAAACAGGAAATATCAGTTTTTGAATTTAAAAAATTCTCCATGGCCGCTCCTGAAGGACCAATGGGAACAGTTGCATTTAATTGTGTCCAATCAGTTGTGTTCGGATTTCCACTGAAATTATCTGTAACATAAACGCTCAAAATGGTTCCATTGTCAAAAGAAGAAGAGATATTAAAAGATAATTCCTCATTGGCTAGCTCGTTCATAAATATTTCCGGAGTAATTAACCAAACACTCATCGGACTTTCTAAAGTTTCGTAAGCGGAAATAGTCAAAAACTTGTTTCCGTAGGAATTTTTATAACTAAAAACTTCATTGCCTCCACTAACACTTTCATTGATCCATCCCAATTCCTCTTCAATATCATTTGTATTCGATATGCCTTGAAAATCTTCATTGAACAAAATTTCCAATCCGCCCGCTTCACTGTTTCCGCAGTTCAAAAATTCTGGATCACACCGACTAGTATCATCAAAATGAATGTCTTCCGGCAAATTAATATTGACTACAAAAAAATCATCATAAAAATTTCTGGCCAAAATTCCTTTGATTTTTCCTTTCCCTGAAGGAAGGCTGACCGACTTAAAATCGGCAAATGTGCTTGTGCTCAAAAAAGTGGTTGAACCAGTTTCACAACTTACAAGCATTCTCTCGCCATCAAATTCGTCTGTTGGTTCTCCCGCGAAAGTCACCGGATTTTCACCTATAATATTATAAATAAACTGAACATTATCAATCTCAACATATAAATTCTCCAGATTTTCCGAAAAATCGTCAATTCCTATTTCTAAAGGCACAACTTCTAAAATTTCAGCTGAACGTATCACATGATCATCAATAATAGGAAAAGGAATTTCGACCACGCTACCTAAATTTCTTCTTCCCAAAACCACGACTCCATTACTAACACCCACGCTCAAACCATCTAATTTCACGAAAACCTTCCGACCAACTTCATAACTTTGAAAAAGTGAAGTGCGGTTGAGCAGTAATTTTATCCCGGCAGTAGGATTTACTGCCAAATCTTGCAAAACAAGTTCATGATAAAAATTACCAGATGCATCCGAAGAAACCACAAATGCTTCCATGTAATTGTTGGTGCCTTCAAAGGTGTAAATTTCGTTGTTTATCAAATCTGCATTGTTTTTTACCGCCTGAACCGTGATAATTGTACCGGGAATGATGGGTTCGGTTATTTCTATTTCTGCGGATGTGTAATTAAATGAATCACTGCATCCATTGAAAAAAACCAACATGACAACCAAACATATTCCAAGAAATTTATTTTTCATTTTTTTACTTTTAAAATCTTACATAAAAATTTAAATAATAGGTGGTTCCATATCCAAACCAATACTTAGGTGAAAACAAAGGAATATCACGCGCCTGATCTTCCTTCATCGTTCGAAAATTCGCGTTTCGCGATTGCTCGTAACCGCCAGTTCTATATTTTGTATTAAGAATATTGCTGATGCTTGCAAAAAATCCGACAAAATTCCCATCAACAATCCAAGATTTTCCACCAACGAGATTCACCAATTTATAACTGTCAAATTTTTCTTGTTTCAAAAGTTGCTTTGCATCGGTAGCGTCATAATCGTTAAAAGGTTGCCCATCTATCGGATCCTGATAGAAATTTTTTGTCCGCGTTAACGGACTCGTATCGATGTACGCATCTGAAAACCAATTGATACTTGTACTAAACCACCAAAAGGAAGGATCGCGGTACTCAAAGCCGAGTTGAAAGGCATTTTCTGGTCCGCCTGCGATATGATAATTTTTTAGATGTGAAGAACCCATTAATAATGGCTCATTGAAATCATCTGAAGTCAGATACAGAAAAGGATTGCTGCTGTAAATGTATTCACCTATCGAGCCGGCAGCACGCAATTTTATCGTTGAAGTCAGACTGAAATCAGCACCAAATTCCAACCCCAAATAATCCATCTCAATTCCCGTAAGAATTTCCTGGACAAAAGCAGTGGAAGTATTTTGCTCTTCTATGCCCGAAATCCCGTCGGCATAATAGAAAGAAATCTCTGTCCCATCATGAAAATGATTGAAAAATCCGCTAATCCTCAAATTCATTTGGGGAGATCGATAAATGTAACTCATATCGATTGCTTCGCCTTTTTCACTTTTAATATTTTTTACAACATCATTGTTTTGTCGGGAATTTGAAAAAGAATTACGAAGATTTGGTGCTCTAGATAGAAAGGCGATATTCGATTCCAGATAATGATGACCGTCAATTTTGTATACAACGCCCGCTTTTGAGTTGAAATCAAAAAACCTCAGCAATTCACTTTTCCCTTTGGAATGTTCGGGAAAATTTCCGTTTTGAAAAATCCCGTCTCTTTGGTATTGAACGTAACTTGTTTTTCCAGAAACAAAAAATTCCCATTGGTTGTAGTCGAATCGAAATTGGGCAAAAGCATCGAAAATATTGGCATTCAGAAGAAAGTTATATTTGAATTTATCACCAATCCCAACAATTCTGTTTCGGTTTTGGAGATCATTTTGTGCTTCGTCTGAATTTTCCGAAAAAGCATCAACGTCCAAATAACCCGTTCCTCCCAATAAATCATTTACTTTCGCGTAATTTTTACTTCGGAAATTTTTATAGGAAACGGAAGCGTTTATTTTAATGTCATCTGAAATTTGGGAACTCAGAATACTGTTCATAGTGTACTGCTTATCCTCATTGATATCTTCATATAAAACGTAAACAGAATTACCTCCCTGAGCCGCGACCAAAGCATTCGCTTCATAAATTCGATTCCAATCAACCTGTCCATTATTCAAGAATTCCTGTTGTGCCAAATAGGCTGCTTCATAATTGAGATTGTCCTCATTCCGAAGAAAATAACTGGGCATGTATTGATAATAAGAAGGATCTGGATTGCTCCCTCCTCCTGAATAAATTTCCTCATTTTCGGGTCCGAAGGAAAGACTGGAACCGCCATAATCCAACCGGCTATTTCCTACGGAACCAAATTGATAACCAATGTTCGTATTTAAAGACGTTTTTTCTGAAATTGAAAAATAATGGTTCAGCATAAAAACAGGTTCCCTAATGGTTTTGATTCTGGAGTTCCGGATTTTCCCATTTTGCATTCCCCAAAAGGAATTGTAGGTTGTTCCTTTTAGGTTTACCACTTCTTGAGTTTTTGCGGCGCTTTTTCCTCTGATATTCGGTGTATAAAAAGCTGTAAAGTTCAAACTATGCCGAGAATTAATTTTTTTCTCTACTGAAAGAAAAAATGAATTCGCATCGTAAAGAGTTCCTTCGTTAAAACCTTCATCTGCATAGCGTTTGGACAATAAAACACTCATAGCCCAACCATTGTTGTTCATTCCGGTGTTGTATACTCCTATCATGCGGGCTTTATAGGATCTATTCGCAAAAGCGTAGGTGATTTTGCCGCCTTTCTTGTATTGGGAAGCGCGCATAATAATATTGGTGGTTCCTGAGAGTCCGCCGAAATTATTATCGGAAACCGTTAAATTCCGCGAAAAAACTTGATTTCTTTGCGCATCATTTAAGCCGCCCCAATTACTCCATTGAGGTCTTCCATTAAAAATTTTATTCATTTCAATCCCATTGATCATTAAAACTGATTGGTCGCTGTCCAAACCTCTGGGCCTGAAAAAAGTCGCGCTAAAATCGTATGCAGCAGCATTCAAAAAAACATCTTTGGTAGCGTGTAAAAGACCCGCAATGTTATCGACGCCGCCTTCCTCTTCATCAAGTTCCTGTGGTGATAGTGAGATGAGGCCGCTTTGGTTTAAATTGGCAGCGACATCAATTTTTAAAGTTATAAAAGCAAGATTTAGGATTTTCCCTTCGGAAACAATGACGGGAAACCTTTTAGTTACATATCCTTCTTTGGAAAATTCCAGAACTTGGTTTCCGAAGAAAACCTGATTTTTTTGAAAACCAAAAATCCCATTTTCATCGGTTAATGTTGAATTTCCATTTTCCAAAAGAATCTGAACATCTGGAATTGGTACATTGGTAACTTCATCAAGTATTTTTCCTTTAATGACTTCTTGCGCAAAAGATATATTTGACAGAAAACAAATCATTGAAAAAAATAAAATCCACAGTCGATTTAGAAGCATAAAAAAAATTAAATATTAAAAGACTGGGGACGATAAAAATAAATGTAATTCTCAGTATAAAACCTATATTTAAAAATTATTTTCAATGAAAAATATATATTTATGAAGAAAATTAAATATTTTACGGTTTTAGCATTTTTTTATTCAAATATTTTTTATACGCAAAATGCAAAACTTTATGAGGTTGAAACAATCGCTTTTTATAATGTTGAAAATTTATTTGACACCATAAATGATCCAAGCACTTTTGATGATGATCGCACGCCAACAGGAAAGGACAAATGGACCAAAGAAAAATATTTGGACAAGCTAAATAGCATCGCCAAGGTGATTTCTGAAATAGGGATTGAAGTTTCGAAAAAACCGCCTGCTATAATCGGGCTTTCTGAAATAGAAAATTTGCAGGTTTTGGAAGATTTGATTTCCCAGCCTGCATTGCACGCTTATAATTATGGGATTATTCAGTACAATTCGCCCGACAGGAGAGGAATTGACGTCGCACTGCTTTTTCAGAAAGATTTATTCACGTATACCAATTCAAAAACGCATGAACTTTTGATCTACGATAACAAAAATGGAAAACATAGAGTTTATACAAGGGATCAACTGGTTGTTTCCGGCTTTTTCAAAAGCGAAAAAATGCATTTTATTGTCAATCACTGGCCGTCAAGGTTTGGAGGAAAAAAGAAAAGCAGTTACAAAAGAGAAGCCGCGGCATCTTTAAATCGAAAAATCGTCGATTCCCTTTTCTCTTTGGATCCATACGCGAAAATTATGACAATGGGCGATTTTAACGATGATCCGTCGGACAAAAGTTTTATGAAAATCCTGAAAACCAAAACCCAAAAACAACATCTCAAGTTTCAAGACCTTTACAATCCCATGGCGACAATGGCAAGAAAAGGGCATGGTACCTCAGCATATCGGGATAGTTGGAATTTTTTTGACCAGATTATTCTCACCGAATCTTTCTTGAACAAGGATTATAGCAAGTTCCAATTTTATAAAGCGGAAATTTTCAGAAAAGAATACCTATTTACGAAAACTGGGCAATACAGAGGATATCCATTTAGAAGTTATGGATATGAAGGATATACTGGAGGCTATAGTGATCATTTTCCGGTTCTGGTGTATCTCATTAGAGAAGTAGAAAAATAGCGTAAATAAAATTATTTCTTGGAATTTTGCATCTATTTTTTGAAATTAAAAAACAACCTCTTATATCTCAAAATCTGAATGGTTTGGACAAATCTACCAAATACTCATTTGCCGACCAATGGTTTTTAGCTGCCCAATGTGGTAACCGGTGTGGTGAAGTAAAATCATTGCAGCGCCCGATATCGTTTCTCCATTTTTCTGAACTTTAAAAAGTGGCGTTTCCGGATTTTCTATCACCTTGATCACTTCCTGCAATTCAATTTCATATTTACCGATTTCCTTTTCCCATTCAGCTTTTGTTGAAGGCTGGTAATTCTGCGGCCAATATGCCTCCTCCCAAATTTCGTTATGGTTTTCTGGATCTAAAATAAAATCGGATAAAGCCTTCTGCCTTGTCCTGATATGCCCCAATAAAGTCCAAGCTGAAAAATGCAATCCGTCGAGAATTATCCCAGATTTTTTATAATCGAATTCTTTCAGTAGTAGAACATTGGGCGCAAAACCTCCTTTGAGCAACTCGATAAGTTGTGCACGCAGAAAGTTTTCGGCTCCAGAATTATTCAATCTTAAAATTTTATAGGCCCAACCATTTTACCCACGGAATTCTTGATAAAACAAGAATCAAAGCAATTGTATAAAAAATAGAAAGGGTTTTGAATTTTGGTTTAGAGGTCAGTTTCTTTTTGTGTTTGGAATAACCAATTGTTATCAAAATAATTGAAATCAGCATAATTAGCGGATGTTCAACAAGATAAAGTCGCAATGTGGCATCTTTCATAACGCCACCCATGCCCACTTCGCCAAAAGCATCCATATACGGAGCTACAATATAAAGGACTAATCCTATTAAAAACTGAATATGTGCGGTGATTAATGTAAACAACGCCAATCTGAAATCGACAACCGAATATTCTTTATTTAAAACATAACCCTGAATTGTCTTGATTACAGTAATAGCAAGAACTGTTAGTACTAAATATGCCCAGTATGAGTGGATGAAATAAACTGTTTGATACATAATGATTGGTTTAGGAAAGTAAAGATAATTTTTTTTTGAATTATAAAAACTGCTATATCGGTTTACTTTTAAACATCTTCTCGCTTTCAATGTATGTAATTACCAAATCGACACAATGCTGAAGATTCTTCTTGACGTCTTTTTCCCAGAATCTAAAAACCTTGAACCCTTTCTCGGTCAGTTCTCTATTGACTTCTCGATCACGTTGCATATTGCGCTCAATTTTTGGAATCCAAAATCCGCGGTTGGACTTTATTTCATTTCTCTTTTCTTCCCAATTGTATCCATGCCAGAATTCACCATCAATAAAAACCGCAACTTTATACTTTAAAAGAACTAAATCGGGTTTGCCAATTAATTTCTTGTAACTAATCCTGTACCTATAACCGCGGCGCCACAATTCTTTTCTAAATGCAATTTCAGGTTTTGTGTCTTTACCTCGGATTCGGGACATTTGCTTAGACCGCGCTGTCGTCGTATAAAAACCGGATTCTTCATTAAAACGGGGTACTTTTATTTTTTCGCTATCATCATAATCCATCACGTTGTTTTAATTACCACAAGATAAAGCTGTTTTTTAAAAACAAAAAATCCTGCACCCAAATAGATGCAGGACTTTTTTTAATATTCAAAAAAATCTATTTCACGCTCGCTTTCAAATACTCGCGGTTCATTCTTGCAATGTTTTCCAAAGAAATTCCTTTAGGGCATTCTATTTCACAAGCTCCAGTATTTGTACAGTTACCGAATCCTTCTTTGTCCATTTGCTCAACCATGGCCAACACCCTGTTCGTAGCTTCAACTTTTCCTTGTGGCAATAACGCCATCTGACTGATTTTAGCCGAGGTAAACAACATCGCGCTTGCATTTTTACAGGCTGCAACACAAGCTCCGCAACCAATACAAGTCGCAGCAAAGAACGATTTGTCGGCACTTTCCTTATCGACTAAAATTGAATTGGCATCGGTGGTATTTCCGGATGTATTTACGCTGATATATCCCCCCGCTTGTTGAATTCTTTCAAAAGAACTTCTGTCAATAACCAAATCCTTAATTACCGGAAAAGCTTTTGCTCTAAATGGCTCGATAACAATCGTGTCTCCATCCTTAAACATGCGCATGTGCAATTGGCAAGTTGTAACCCCCCGATCCGGGCCATGAGGCTCACCGTTTATTTGCAAGCTACAGGTTCCGCAAATCCCTTCCCTACAATCATGATCAAAAACAACTGGGTCTTCACCTTTGTTTACAAGGCCTTCATTTAAAACGTCAAGCATTTCAAGAAAAGACATATCAGGTTCAATGTCACTTATGGGATAAGTAACTATTTCTCCTTTGGTCGTAGCGTTCTTTTGACGCCATATTTTTAATGTAAGATTCATATCCTTAATTTGAAGATTTGAAGATTTGTTGATGGGCTAATTTTCAAATTAACGCATTTCCAAATCAGCAAATTATTTATAGCTTCTTGTTTTTACTTCTATGTTTTCGTAATTCAATTCCTCCTTATGCAGAATAGCATCACTCGGACTACCTGTGTATTCCCAAGCCGCTACGTACATAAAATTCTCATCATCCCTTAGCGCTTCACCTTCTTCGGTTTGATACTCCTCCCTAAAATGACCTCCACAAGATTCATTTCTATGCAAGGCATCTTTCGCGAAAAGTTCACCAAGCTCCAGGAAATCCGCCACTCTTCCTGCTTTTTCAAGTTCAGGATTCATTTCAAACATGCCTCCAGGAATTTTTACATCTCTCCAGAATTCTTCCCTTAAAGCTTTTATCTCCTGAATTGCTTCTTGTAATCCTTGTGCATTTCTAGACATTCCGACTTTATCCCACATGATTTTTCCTAATCTTTTGTGGAAATGGTCTACGGATTTTGTTCCGTTGTTATTTACGAATTTTTCCAGTTGAGCGGTTACATTTCGTTCAGCTTCGTCAAATTCCGGCGTATTTGTTGGTATTTGTCCTGTTCGGATATCCGAAGATAAATAATCACCAATTGTATAAGGCAAAACGAAATAACCATCCGCCAAACCTTGCATTAGTGCCGAAGCTCCCAATCTGTTCGCACCGTGGTCGGAGAAATTAGCTTCTCCTGCAGCGAAACATCCAGGAATGGTTGTTTGTAGGTTGTAATCTACCCAAACACCTCCCATGGTATAATGAACTGCCGGGTATATTTTCATTGGGGTCTCATACGGATTCTCATCCACGATCTTCTCGTACATTTGAAACAAGTTTCCGTACTTAGCTTCTATTACCTCTCTTCCAAGCGCTTTTATTTCAGCATCTGAAAGATTTTCGTAATGATGTGTGTTTACTTCTTCTTTTCCGTAGCGCATCATGGCACTGTGGAAATCAAGAAAAACTGCTTGTCCTGTTTTATTCACGCCAAAACCGGCATCACAACGTTCCTTCGCGGCACGCGAAGCCACATCACGAGGCACCAAGTTCCCGTATGCCGGATAACGCCTTTCCAAATAATAATCTCTTTCTTCTTCAGATAAATCCGAAGGTTTCAGTTTTCCTTGACGGATTTTTTCAGCGTCTTCCAATTTCTTCGGAACCCAAATCCGACCGTCATTACGAAGCGACTCCGACATTAAAGTCAGTTTCGACTGATGCTCTCCCGAAACTGGAATACAGGTTGGATGAATTTGTGTATAACAAGGATTGGCAAAAAACGCCCCTTTTTTATGTATTTTCCATGAAGCAGTTACGTTACTTCCCATCGCATTTGTGGAAAGAAAGAAAACATTTCCATATCCACCAGAAGCAATAACCACAGCATGCGCACTGTGTCTTTCAATTTTTCCGGTCACCGAATCCCTCGCAATAATTCCTCTGGCTTTTCCGCCAACAAGAACAATGTCCAACATTTCATGTCGCGTGTAGGATTTGATTTTCCCCCTGTTAATCTGTCGGTTCATCGCAGAATAACAGCCCAAAAGTAATTGCTGACCTGTTTGTCCTTTTGCATAAAAAGTCCTGGAAACCAAAACCCCTCCAAAAGATCGGTTGTCCAATTGCCCACCATATTCCCGTGCAAATGGCACGCCTTGAGCAACGCATTGATCTATAATGTTTGCGGAAACTTCCGCCAATCTGTATGTATTGGCTTCGCGAGACCTATAATCCCCTCCTTTTATCGTATCATAAAAAAGACGGTAATTCGAATCTCCATCTCCCTGATAATTTTTTGCCGCATTAATTCCACCTTGAGCAGCGATTGAATGTGCCCGTCTTGGCGAATCTTGGTAACAAAAAGTTTTTACGTTATACCCCAATTCAGCAAAAGTAGCCGCAGCACTTCCGCCCGCCAATCCGGTTCCAACAACAATAATGTCAATATTTCGCTTGTTCGCTGGATTGACCAGGTTGATTTCATTTTTATGATTTATCCACTTTTCGGCCAAGGGCCCTTGTGGTACTTTTGAATCTAATATCCCCATAACTTAAATTTTTTCTAATACGAAATAGATGTAGAATGGAATGATGGCAAATAGAAGTGGAATCAATACTGCAAATCCATATCCGAACCTTCTGATAATGTTGTTATATTTTGGATGATTCGCACCCAAAGATTGAAAAGCACTTCCAAATCCGTGTATTAAGTGAAATGCAATCGCAATCATGGCAATAAGATAAACAATACACCATATTAACCCATACTGATCATCCTGAAAAGTTTTTACAGTAAGCGTATATAAATCCTTCACCTCACTACCGTTTGCAGTAGTATAGACCGTTTCATCCAAACTTCCAAAATGCATTTCCCCCCAGAACATGATCATATGGATAACAATAAAAACCAGAATAATGGTTCCCAAGAATCCCATATTTCTTGAAGACCATCTCGTGTTTGTTTGCGGTTTAAAACTAGTATATCCAATAGGGCGGGCCTTTCTATTAATAATGGTGATTATAATTCCATCAATAGCATGAAAAAGAATACTTATGTAGGTTATATAGGAAAGTATTTTTACCGCCGGGTTTGTTGTCATGAATAAAGCATATTCATTAAATTGATCCCTAGCAGCCTCTCCAGCTGCCAATAATTGTAAATTTCCGAGAAGATGCCCTACTAAAAATGTACAAAGGAAGAGGCCAGTGAAAGCCATCCAGTATTTTTTTGCAAGAGATGACTTTAAAAGCGCAGATTGTGCCATAAACTATATGTATTTGATAAGCAAGGCAAAAATACACTTGATTATGCTTTTAACAAAGATTAAAAGAAATTTTAAATGCTATTTAGAATTGATATAAAGAATTCCAAATGGGTTTGGAGGCACGGAATTATCATTTTCATCGCTATCATTTTTATTTTTTCGTTCGGAAAAATCCTTCCTGTGTCGCCCATTTTATTTGAAGACATATATGATTGGAATTTCTTCATTCCTTTTACCGCTATTCCTTTATGAATTATTAATTTTGGAACAAATTGATTTATCATGAAATACGAACAAATAGATTCAAGACTTTTTATTAAAAACAGAAACGACTTTATGGCCCAGATGAAACCTAAAAGCTTGGCCGTTTTTAATTCAAATGATATTTATCCGATTAGTGCCGATAGCACAATGCCTTTTCAACAATCACGCGATATTTTTTACCTCAGCGGCGTAGATCAGGAAGAGAGCAAATTGGTGCTGTTTCCCGATGCGCCAAAACCAGAGCACAGGGAAATCCTGTTTTTAAAAGAAACCAACGAACATATCGCGGTTTGGGAAGGTGAAAAATTGACCAAAGAAAAAGCGTTTGAAGTCTCGGGAATCAAAACCGTGATTTGGTTGAAGGATTTTGAGAAAACATTTTTTGAAATCATGACACAGTGCGATACGGTTTATTTCAATACCAACGAACATTATCGCGCAAATGTGGAAACCGAAACACGTGAGGCGCGGTTTGTAAAATGGTGCAAGGACAGATTTCCGGCGCATCAAGTAGCGAAAAGCAATCCGATACTACAAAGGTTGCGTTCTGTAAAAGATCCCATCGAATTGGATTTGATACAAAAAGCTTGTAACATCACAGAAAAAGGTTTCCGAAGAGTTTTAAAATTCGTGAAACCCGGCGTTATGGAATATAACATAGAAGCCGAATTAATGCACGAGTTTTTAAATAACCGTTCCCGCGGATTTGCTTACACACCAATTATTGCCAGCGGTAACAATGCGAATGTGCTTCATTATATCGAAAACAACCAGGAATGCAAAGCAGGCGATTTAATTTTACTGGATGTTGGCGCGGAATATGCCAACTATTCCAGCGATTTATCCAGAACAATTCCGGTTTCCGGTAAATTTTCCAAAAGACAAAAAGAAGTTTACAATGCTGTTTTGAAAGTGAAAAACGACGCAACCAAAATGTTGGTTCCTGGAACAATCTGGGCAGAATATCATTTAGAAGTCGGTAAAATGATGACATCGGCTTTAATCGATTTAAAACTTCTTGACAAAAAGGATGTTGAAAAAGAAAATCCGGATTGGCCGGCGTACAAAAAATATTTCATGCACGGAACCTCCCATCATATGGGACTGGACACGCACGATTATGGCATTTTGACCGAGCCCATGCGGGCCAACATGGTGTTTACGGTTGAACCCGGTATTTATATTCCAGAAGAAGGTTTCGGAATTCGTTTGGAAGACGATGTGGTGATTCAGGAAAGAGGCGAACCTTTTAATTTGATGGGCAATATTCCTATTGAAGCTGATGAGATTGAGGAGATTATGAATTCCTGATTTTTTCAATTTTATAAAAATCCTTCAAACTCTATGATCGCAAATTATAGGGGGGCAGAAATCTACTTTGAAACCACGGGCAACGGAACGCCCGTGGTTTTACTTCATGGATTTTTGGAAACCCGAAAAATATGGACACCGCTTATCGAAATTATTGCCGAAAAACACCAGGTGATCAACATTGATTTACTCGGACATGGAAAAACCGGATGTACTGGTTATATCCATACAATGGAAGAAATGGCAGAAGCAGTTCATGCAGTTTTTTCAGAATTAAAAATCACTTCCAAAGCTAGAGTGATCGGACATTCTATGGGTGGGTATGTAAGTTTGGCGTTCTTGGAAAAACACCCACAACTCGTAAAGCAAATTATATTGATGAATTCCACTCCCGAAGCTGATTCCGAAGAAAGAAAGGAAAATAGGGATCGAGCTATTGCGTTGGTTAAAAAAAATCCGAGCACTTTCATTAGCATGGCGCTCGCCAATCTTTTCTCTTCGGAAAACCGGGAAAAATACAATTCCGAATTCGAAAAATTAAAAAAAGAAGCATTGACAAATTCCGTTCAAGGAATTATTGCAGCCGCTGAAGGTATGAAAATTCGTACAGATCGTACAAAAGTCCTAAAAACCTTTAATGGTTCTAAAATTATTATTGCAGGAGAACAGGATCCGATTCTGGATCATAATATTCTAAAAATCATTTCAATGCAGTGTTCATGCGGGTTTCATCTTTTGTCAGGAGGGCATATGAGTTACATTGAAAATTTAGCTGAAATAAAAAGTTTGTGTAGTTCATCGATTATTTAGTGTATTTTGTCGATTGTTAATAATTTTTGTATAATTTTATGTTAAGTAAAACACAAAAATTGTTAACATGAGAAATGATTACCCAAAAAATCAGTTTTCCTTTTCAAAACTTTACTGTGCCACTTTTGGCCACCGTTTTCGCACTTCGAAAAAGATAACCGAGTTCATTAGTGAGTATCAATGCGCCAATTGCAAAGAGGAAATAACCATTAATGCAAATGGCACTTTAGAAAAGTTGACTCCGCGATATCGAGAGACAAATGCGTTCTTGGCGAAAATTCACGAAAGAAGAAACCGCCGACATTTATCCGAAGCTTCTTAAAGAAAACTTAAATTTGAAAAAATCTTACTCAGATTTTAAAGCATTCCAACCACGTGCAATCAGTGGAATTTTTGTGTTGGCTCTTGTCACCAAGTGAATTCCTTCTTGCTCATCGGTAATATGACCGATGATACTGAAATTTGGATTCCCTTTAATATTTTCAAAATCGGTTTGCGAAATTGTAAAAAGCAATTCATAATCTTCGCCACCATTTAAGGCAATTGTGGTACTGTCCAAATCAAATTCCTCACAAACAGAAATAACCGCAGGATCCAACGGAATTTTATCTTCATAAATATTCGCTCCTTTCTTTGAACTTTTACAAATGTGCAAGACTTCAGAAGAGAGTCCGTCGCTGATATCAATCATTGAAGTCGGTTTTATCTCCAAAGCTTTCAATAATTCAGCAATGTCTTTTCTGGCTTCAGGCTTCAACTGTCTTTCGATTAAATATGAATATTGATCCAAATCAGGTTGTGCATTGGGATTGACTTTAAAAACTTCATTTTCCCGTTCCAAAACCTGCAAACCCATATACGCAGCGCCTAAATCGCCCGTAACAACAATTAAATCGCCGATTTCTGCTCCATCTCGGTAAACAATATCCTCTTTGATCGCAGTTCCAATTGCGGTCACACTAATAATCATTCCCGAAGTTGAAGAAGTCGTATCACCTCCAACGACATCTACATTATAAATTTTTGAAGCGAGCTCAATTCCCGCGTAAAGTTCTTCCAAAGCTTCCAGAGGAAAACGATTTGAAACTGCAATAGAAACTGTAATTTGCGTCGCTTTTGCATTCATCGCATAAACATCAGAAAGATTTACCATCACCGCTTTATAGCCCAAATGTTTCAGCGGCATATAAGCAAGGTTGAAATGAACGCCTTCCACCAACATATCGGTAGTTAATACTACTCTTTCCTCTCCAGGGTTTATAACCGCGGCATCATCTCCAATTCCTTTTATGGTTGAAGTCAATTTTGTCTCAAACCCTTTTGTAAGATGATTTATCAATCCGAATTCTCCTAATTGTTCTATGCCCGTTCTATTTTCCTGATTGTCCTGAAACATTTTTTCACTTTTTTGATTCTGCAAAATTACGCATTTAAAAAGAGGATTTCGTCCAGTGCAAAAATGTCAGTGTTATTTTTGGGAAAGCCCTTTTCCATAATCTAAAAAACCCACAAATTTTATGACCCAAATCAGTATAAAATCAGCATAAATTCTCTCCGTAAGTCCTATGGTAAAATCGGTACTTTATAGTATCTTTGTGCCGTAATTTAGAATAAATCTTATTAAGCTATGATAAAAGTAAGTGAGGACGCAAAACGCCGAATTGCCTCCCTAATGTCGGAAGAGGGATACGACGTAGTGCAGGATTTTGTTCGCGT
>DASSWB010000047.1:0-4859 GCA_035705495.1 Salinimicrobium sp.
TTTCCCAATCAACTGGTTTAACAGGATTTAAGGAAAAAGCCCCCTCTAGCTCCCTATAGAGGGGGAGAAATTAAAAATTATCAATTAAGATTGTAAAAAATAAATCTTTCATCTTGGAAAGCTTGCCAGTGAGGACTGAAAGACGTTTTGCGAGTGAGGAACGAACGCGGCAATCTCATGTTTAGCAACTAGGGATTCTTCTATAAATCCGCGCTTCCAAGGCTTTAAAAATATTCACAACCAATAATTTACAATTCAGAAAATAGTATTATCTTTGCAGCCTTTATTAATAACAGGGGTCGGGAACCCCAACAAATTAATTATTATGCCAGTAAAAATTAGATTACAAAGACACGGTAAAAAAGGAAAACCTTTTTACTGGATCGTTGCTGCAGATGCACGTTCAAAAAGAGATGGTAAATTTCTTGAAAAATTGGGAGTTTACAATCCGAATACCAATCCTGCGACCATTGATTTAAATGTAGACGGATCGGTAAAATGGTTACAGAACGGAGCACAACCAACAGATACTGCCCGTGCAATTCTTTCTTACAAAGGAGCTTTATTGAAAAATCACCTAGCAGGTGGTGTAAGAAAAGGTGCTTTGACTGAAGAGCAAGCTGAAGAGAAATTCCAAGCTTGGTTGAATGAAAAAGAAGGAAGCGTAAATGCTAAGAAAGAATCTTTATCGAAAGAAGGAGAAGCTGCAAAGGCAAAAGCTCTTGAAGCTGAAAAAGAAGTGAATGCAAAACGTGAGGCTGATGCGAAAGCTGCCCTTGACGTAGCGGAAGCTGAAACTGAAACTGAAGCTCCTGCAACAGATGAGGCTGGTGCCGAAACTGCTGAGGAAGCTAAAACTGAAGAAGAAACAAAAACTGAAGAGTAAAAGTTAATTACTACCGATGCAAAAAGAAGATTGTTTCTATCTTGGAAAAATCGTTAGTAAATTCAGTTTTAAAGGCGAGGTTCTGATAAAATTAGATACCGATGAGCCTGAAAGTTACACAAAAATGGAATCGGTTTTCGTTGATTACGACGGAAATCTGGTTCCATTTTTTATTGAAAAAAGTTCACTGCACAAAAGTGATCTCCTAAGGGTGAAATTTGAAGATGTAGATTCCGAAGCCGATGCTGATGACATCATGAAGTGCGATATTTACCTTCCGCTATCCATGCTCCCGGAACTGGATGATGACCAGTTTTATTTCCACGAAATTATTGGTTTCTCTGTTGAAGATGAAAACCACGGAGATATTGGTAACCTAACCGGCATCAACGATAATACTGCACAAGCACTTTTTGAAATTGAAAAAAACGGCAAACAAATTCTGATCCCCATGAATGACCGATTTTTACAAAAAGTGGACAAAAAGAAGAAAATCGTTTACGTTACGACTCCTGATGGGTTGATTGATCTTTATTTATAGTTGCAAGTTAAAAAGTAAAGAAGTTAAAAAGTTAAAGAAAACCTCTTAGCTATTCTTAATTTAGCGAATTACTTCCATGAGTCCTTTCAAATTCAAAAAATTCTCCGTTTCACAAGATCGCACCGCAATGAAAATCGGTACCGATGGCGTTTTGCTTGGTGCTTGGGCAAATATTGATCATGATCCAAATTCAATTCTTGATATTGGAACGGGAACGGGAATTATTGCGCTCATGTTGGCGCAAAGAAGTCAGGCGGAATTGATTGACGCTTTGGAAATTGATCCCGATGCTTACGAACAAGGAGTTGAGAACTTTGAAAACAGCGATTGGGGTGACCGACTTTTCTGTTACCACGCTTCGTTTGCTGAATTTGTGGAAGAAATGAAGACGGAACAGGAATATGATCTGATTGTTTCAAATCCGCCGTTTTATGAACCCCCTCTAACTCCCCCAAAGGGGGAGGATCTTATTTCCGAGGCAAGAAAAAATGCTAGATTTTATGATTCGCTTCCGTTTGGAGATTTACTTCAGGGCGTTTCTTTTTTACTTTCTGAAAGTGGAATTTTCAGCGTGATCATTCCGAAGAAAGAAGAAGAAAATTTTATTGCAATCGCGGAAAGTTTCGACCTTCAGCCAAACAGAATTACGCATATAAAAGGAACTCCGACTTCAGAAATCAAAAGAAGTTTAATTGATTTTTCATTTCAGAAAAAAGAAACGAAACCGGAAATTTTAGTTATTGAAAAATCACGACACGATTATACGGAAGATTATATTACGCTGGTGAAGGATTTTTATTTAAAGATGTAGCTAAACTTTGTCCCTCATAAAGCTTTTAACTATTTTTGCCTACCAAATATCAAATTATGAAGCCAGATCTTTTTCAAGCGCCCGATTATTACAATATTGACGACCTACTGAATGATGAGCATAAAATGGTGCGTGATGCTGCCCGCGAGTGGGTAAAGCGCGATGTTTCCCCTATTATTGAAGATGCAGCGCAAAAAGCGGAATTTCCAAAATCAATTATTGGCGGACTTGCTGAAATTGGTGCTTTTGGTCCGTATATTCCTGAAGAGTATGGGGGTGCGGGACTTGATCAAATTTCTTATGGTTTGATCATGCAAGAAATTGAACGTGGCGACAGCGGGGTTCGTTCGACTGCTTCCGTGCAATCTTCTTTGGTGATGTACCCGATTTTTGCTTACGGAAATGAGGAGCAACGTAAAAAATATTTACCAAAATTGGCCACAGGCGAATGGATGGGATGTTTCGGTTTGACCGAACCTGATCATGGATCCAATCCCGGCGGAATGGTTTCCAATTTCAAAGACAAAGGAGATCATTATTTATTGAACGGAGCCAAAATGTGGATATCGAATGCACCTTTTGCTGACATAGCCGTGGTTTGGGCGAAAAATGAAGAGGGAAGAATTCACGGACTCATTGTAGAACGTGGAATGGAAGGTTTTTCAACTCCGGAAACTCACAATAAATGGTCTTTGCGTACAAGTGCAACCGGCGAATTGATTTTTGACAACGTAAAAGTTCCGAAGGAAAATTTGTTGCCAAATAAAAGCGGATTGGGCGCGCCACTAGGTTGTTTGGATTCTGCGCGATACGGAATTGCTTGGGGTGCCATTGGTGCTGCCATGGATTGTTATGACACGGCATTGAGATATTCCAAAGAACGTATGCAGTTTGGCAAACCCATTGGAAGTTTCCAGCTTCAGCAGAAAAAATTGGCTGAAATGATTACTGAAATCACAAAAGCGCAATTACTTGCTTTACGCTTGGGACAGCTGAAAAATGAAGGAAAAGCAACAACCGCACAAATTTCCATGGCAAAGCGAAACAATGTTGACATGGCTATTAAAATAGCACGTGAAGCAAGACAAATGCTCGGCGGAATGGGGATTACAGGTGAATATAGCATCATGCGACATATGATGAATTTAGAAAGTGTAATTACCTACGAAGGAACGCACGATATTCATTTGCTGATTACAGGAATGGATGTAACGGGAATTGCAGCGTTTAAATAATAGCCTCTCCCCCCGCCCTCTCCCAAGGAGAGGGAGCCAAAAATAAAAATCCCGCTTTTTTAAAAGCGGGATTTTTATTTTATGTAGGTTTAATAAAAAAAGCGCCTTCAGTGAAGAAAGCGCTTTTTAAATTATTTATTGTTTCGCCAGATTACTCAACAATTAATTTTTTGGTCACTGTTGCTCCATTTTGAGAAACCTGAACTAAATAAATTCCAGTTTTCAAACCAGAAATATTTAATTCGTTATTTGATAAAGATTTTGAAATCACCTTTTTTCCAAGGATATCAAAAACAGTTACACTAATTTCAGAACCTTCTACGGTTTGAATGGTAACTTTTCCATCTCTTGAAGGATTTGGATACATTACAAATTCACTTAATAAAACATCTCCAACAGCCATATCATCACAACCAGTGTGTGATCCAATACCATCATATTGCTCATTCTCCAAAACAATCCATTCTGAAGTTTCCGCATCAGTACCGAATGAACCTAATGGAGTCGAATTTGGACTACATACATCGGATTTTCTAACAAGCGTGTGATCTTTAGCACCTTCTGGTGTATCTCCGACAGTCCAATAAGTATCTGATGCTATTTCACCGATTATATCAATAATGTCACCATTATGCAACAAAACAACAGCGTCATTTCCATTGAAATTGGCTGCAGATGATTCCATGTCCCCTTCCGCTATAATTTCTGGGGCGGTTGCTGATGCGTGATAAAGCACTATCACTTCACCATTTGGCAGTATCGTTCCAGTTGAAAAGGTTTGTGGTGGATCGTTGGGATCCGTATTGTCGTTTGCATAAAGTTCTATACTATACTCTCCCAAATCGACATCCACTCCTGTTCCGTTATAAATTTCCAAAAATTTATTTTGACCGCTTCCTTCGCCATATTTGCTAAAAAAGATGTCAGTTGCCTGCCCAAAAGACACCGCACTAATTAATAAAGAAAGCAAAAAAGTAATTTTTTTCATAATCGTCTTTTTAAGTTTAGACTTCAAATATAGGAATTTAACTTTTTCAATTTGAATAAATTTTATGCAAACAACAGAGATTTAACCTAATAATAATATTAAAGCTCGGGAAAGTCAAAGAAATCTAAAGAAAAATCAACGGGAAAAAGTTACTTCACCATTAATTTACGGGTTACGGTTTCTCCGTCCTGTTCAATTTTAAGCATATAAACACCAGATGTGAGGAAGGAAATATTCATTTCGCGACCAGCAAGTAAGTTAGAATGAATTTTCTTTCCTAATACATTATAAATTTCGACCTTAATTTTGTTGGGACTCTTTGTTGAAATGAAAATCTTTTCTGCAGGTGCGGGATTTGGATAAATAGCAAGCTCTTCTAAATGCTGTGACTGAACCTC
>DASSWB010000048.1:0-16071 GCA_035705495.1 Salinimicrobium sp.
AAAAAAAATCAAAGGGGAATTTGCTTTGGTCAAAACCAAGAGCGGAGATGAAGACAAAAATTATTGGCTGCTGATCAAGAAAAAAGATGATTTTTCGACCGACTTAGATTATGATGCTGAACGTTTTATTGGTGAAAAAAAGGAAAAAGCACCAAAAGCGGAAAAAATTGATCTTGGGAAGAAAATAAAACCGATGTTGGCGACAAAAACAGATAAAATCTTCAATAAACCAGATTGGATTTACGAAATTAAATGTGACGGTTATCGAGCTGTGGCAAATATTGAAAATGGAAAAGTGGAATTATATTCCCGCAACGGACTTTCTTTCAAGAAGAAATTTTCTTCAATTGTAAAGAATTTGAAAACAATTGAACACGATGTGATCCTGGACGGCGAAGTGGTTGCAATGAATGAGGAGGGAAGTCCCAGTTTTCAAATCTTGCAAAATGTAGCTTCCATTCCTCAGGATAAACTTGTTTACTACGTTTTTGATATGCTGTATCTCAACGGATATAGCATGGTTGATCTTCCACTTTTGGAAAGAAAAAGTTTGATTCAAAATGTGATCGAAGATATTCCCCAAATCGAATATTGCGATCATGTGGAAGGAATGGGAACCGCGTTTTACGAAAAAGCTGTTTCCGCAGGGTTGGAGGGAGTGATTGCAAAACAAGTAGATTCAAAATATTATGCAGGAACCAGATCGGATAAATGGCTGAAAATAAAACCCATCGAGAGTCAGGAAGCACTTATTTGTGGATATACGGCTTCGGATAAAGGAAATCTCTTCAGTTCATTAATTCTCGGAATTTTCAAAAAAGAAAAATTGGTTTATATCGGAAACGTTGGTTCCGGATTTAACGATAAATCACAAAAGGAAATCGTGAAGAAACTGAAACCTTTGCAAACGGAAAAAAGTCCGTTTGGCAAAAAAATCAATTTGAAAGGCAAAGAACCGACTTGGGTAAAACCCGAAATTATCTGTGAAGTCGAGTTCACAGAATGGACAAGTTCGGGATTGATGCGCCATCCAGTTTTTAAAGGTCTGCGGGAAGATAAATCCCCGACTGAAATCGGCAAAGAAAAAGTAACCAAAGCACCAAAAAACAAAAAAACAACCGCAAAGAAGGACAATACGTTGGAAATTGACGGGATTTCGGTGCCAATTTCCAATCTTGAAAAAGTCTATTGGCCGGATTCGGGTTATACCAAATATGACTTGATCGATTATTATCTTCAAATTTCGGAAACCATTTTGCCGTATATGATTGATCGGCCACAAAATTTACACAGACATCCAAATGGCGTAAAAAGTGAAGGATTTTATCAAAAAGACAGTGGTGGAATCTTACCGCATTGGATTGAAACCCAACCGATTTATTCTGAAAGCAATAAAGCCAACATTGAATATATGCTATGCCAAAAACAAGCAACTTTAATTTATATGGCGAATTTGGGTTGTATCGAATTGAATCCGTGGAACTCCAGAATACAAAATTTGGAATATCCAGATTATACTGTTATAGATATTGATCCAACAGACAAAAATACTTTTGAAGAAGTAATTGAAGTCGCACAAGCGGCGAAAGTAGTTCTGGACAAAGCAAAAATCAAGGGTTTTTGTAAAACTTCCGGATCCAGCGGATTACATATTTACATTCCAATGGGAGCAAAATACACCTACGATGAGGTACGTGATTTCACGAAAATCCTTTGTTATTTCATTAAAGAACAGCTTCCCGAACTTACAAGCATGGAAAGGGTGGTAAACAAAAGAAAAGGAAAAATATATCTTGATTTTTTACAAAACAGAAAAGCGCAAACCCTGGCAGCAGCATATTGCGCGAGACCCAAACCAGGAGCAACGGTTTCGGCACCTTTGGATTGGAAAGAAGTGAAATCGGGTTTGGATATGCACGATTTTACAATTAAAACAATGCCCGAAAGAATCAAAGAAAAGAAAGATCTTTTTAAAGGCGTATTGGGAAAAGGAATTGATATGCAGAAGGCGTTGGAGAAATTGGGAGCATGATTTTTTATCTTGAAAAAAAGAAGCCTCATTTAAAATAAATGAGGCTTCTCCATCAAAAGCATAAAGATAAAATATAACTGATCCTATTTTTTCTCTTTTCTTTGCCCTTGATTTTTTTGATCTTGTTTTTTTTGATTTTGATTTTTTGGGTCAGCTTTCTGACGCTCGTTCTGCTTTTTTTCTTGCTTACTCATAGCTTTGATTTTTAGTTAATTAAATTTTTTTCTTCTATTTAAAATTAAGCAATAAAGCCTCTGCTTTTTCATGATTAACACTTCCTTTAAAAAATTTAGCAGTTTTTTTCTAAACTGAATAAAAATGAAACATCCATCGAATCAAAAGTGAAAATTTTTAGAATTAAAAAGACCGACTTATAAAAATCAGATAATAAAATCAGTTTCGCTATTAAAATAGTTAATGTACTTCCGTTTTGAATCTTCCGGGTTTATCTTTAAGGAATAGCGCGAAGTGAACCTATGCAAAATAAATATCTCAAGTTAATCGACAATAGAAATTCCGACTTATGGAATGACATGCTCAGCAAGTTTAAGATTCACCTGGAAAAGAGTCCGGAGCCGAGTTATATTACGTCTTATGAAGATGATGTAATTACCATAAAAATTAACGAAGGAAATATTAATCCCGCTCCTTTCACACATGAATTACTTCATATTTATTTAAAATCCAAAAACATTTGGATCGCTAGGGACATTATTGAGAAAATTGAAAAAAACAACAAATTGTTTTTCATTTTTTCGGATTCCTTGAAAAGCCACATCGGAAACTGTTTGGAGCATCAAAAAATGTTACCACTTTATCTGGACCGCGGATTTGACAATAAACTTTTTGTAGGTGATTTTGCCTTGAAAATTATGAAAGACGATAAATTTTCGAAACTGAAAAAGGAATACGCGAAAAAGAGAGTCGTTAATCGGGAAGCCGTTGATGTGTTTATTGGAAAGTTTTTTTCGATGAAAGTATCTAATAATAATAGATTCAGTTACGATAAATATTTTAACGGTTTGGCCAAAATAGATGGGCAACTTTTTGAAGTGTTGAATACTTTCTGGGAAGAATGGTTGGAGTTCAATATTGATTCTGACGACTATAAAAAAATCTTGGATCCATTCATCAATAATCTCAATTCTTGGGCAAAAGAAAAAACTATTATTTAATCATTCAGTGGATGATAATATTGTATTTCGTCAAAAGTCCGCGGATGTTATCCGAAGAAAATTTAGCTTTTTTTATGTGATTGTTTTCGGGATCTATTGAGAAATTATAAGCCGTTTCCAAGTTGGAATTTTCCAAATTTGTTGCTTGAAAAATAGCGGCTTTCAAATCGCAATTGTGAAAAAGGGCTTTGGAAAGATTTGTTTCTGTGAAATCGACTTGCTCCATTTTTGAACCTTCAAATTTTGAACCTTTGATTTTCAATTTATAAAAGGAAGAGAAACTAAGCGTACAGCTTATAAAATGGAACGAAAGCAGAAAATCGCTGCACTCATCAAAGCGCAACCCCAGCATTTTACAATTTGAAAAAGTGACTTCCCTAAAACTTGTGTTTTTTAAAATACAATTGCTAAAATCACAATCTAAAAATTCGCAATCGGAAAAAATAAATTCCGATAAATTTTTAGATCCAAAATCATAATTATGGAAACTACAATTTTCGTATTCGGCTTTTTCAAGGGGTTTGTCTGAATTAAAATTTTGATTTTCAACTAAAGGAATCATGCAATTGTTTTATCTGAAGGAAATCCAGAATTCTTAATTTTCTTTTTTCGATTTCTTCTAAAACCGATTGTCGCTGCCAAAAAAAAGCCCATTGCTGCCAAAATGAACATGTAGGGAATAAATACTTTTCCGTCTTTTAAAAAAACGAAAGCGGTAAAAATCAAACCAATCGATTCACAAATAAATCCTGCAACCTGAAGCTGATGATTCTTCTTTTTCTTGACAAATCCCAGAATGAAAAACAAAAGTAAAATCAAACTCATTCCCATAATAATATACGCCATTACGGGATATGCATCCATTCTGTTCATTGCAGTCGCGAACAAGACAATGCTCAACAATAAAAACTGGATTTTCTCAAATTTTGATTTTTTGTGTGCCATGATTCATAGATTAAAAAAGTAAATATATTTATTCTTTTCTATAACTTAATTTTCCGTCAACAATTTTCGCAGGTTTTGTAAAAGGGTGTTCTTTTGCAGCTTTGGCGTTCATTATATGCAACACTTTCCATCCTTTCACTTTTAAAAAATCGGAAATCATTGATCGGTGACAGCTCCACCACACGGCTTCGGCACACATATAGGCCACCTTGTTTTGAACGGCTGAATTCTGCAATTCCTTGACGGCATTTTTAAAATTATCTGTTTCCATATAATCGGCGTAACCCATAAAAGAGGGCAAACGCCAAGCATTGTTTATAGAATCGGGTTTGGCTTTTCTTCTTCCGCCCAAATCGACCAAATGAAGATATTGAATTTTATTTTGGGGCAAGGAAACTTCAAGATTTTCTTTATTGAAATGTGGAAAACGTCGGGAACCTGGATAATGTCTTACATCAACAATCATTTCGATTTCATGGGCATTCAGAATATCAAGGAATTCCTCTAAAGAATGAGTTGAATGTCCTATGGTCCAAATCTCTTCTGTTTCCATTTTTTTGGTTACGAAACTGTGATGAAGATAATCAATTTTTAAATAAATTGAAATTATTAGAAATGCTCATCAAAAGTCATTCTGATTTTATTTCAGAAACCATCTCATCATTCTCAGCCTGAGATCGTTTCCGCGGAATAAAAAGAGTATAAATCCAACTCTATTTTCATAAGTCAAGAAATGGTGAAAACCACTGTTTTTATTATTAAATTCGCTAAATTATTTAAGATAAATGCTGAACAACAGCTTTCAAAAATTCCTTTTTATAATTCTGGCGTTGCTCACACTGTTGCCGTTTGTAAACGCGTCGATTGCTCTATTGGGTGGTGTTGTTTTTTCATTTTTATTCGGAAATCCATTTCTTGGAAAAACGGCCAGACTTTCAAAAATACTTCTTCAACTCTCCATCGTAGGATTGGGATTCGGACTCAATGCTGTAGATGCTTTTAAAGTTAGCAAAGATGGATTTGTAATTACAATTGCCACAATTCTCATCGTATTTGCGCTGGGTTTTTTATTTCAGAAAATTATAAAAATAGATAAAATCACCGCTTTACTGATTTCTGCGGGAACTGCTATTTGCGGCGGAAGCGCGATTGCTTCAATTTCACCAATAGTAAAAGCGGAAAATGAAAAAATAAGTATTGCCATTGGTGTGGTTTTTATTTTGAACGCGATTGCTTTATTGATTTTTCCACCGATTGGGCAGCTGTTGGATTTGTCACAATATCAATTCGGACTCTGGGCGGCGATTGCCATTCACGATACAAGTTCGGTGGTAGGTGCAGCTCAAATTTTTGGAGCCGAGGCTTTGGAAGTGGCCACAACAGTCAAATTAAGTCGGGCGTTATGGATTATTCCGCTCACGCTTATTGTTTCTTGTTTTTTCAACAAAAAAACCAAAACTTCGGGCGTGAAAATTCCGCTTTTTATCCTCGCTTTTATCGCAGCGACATTAATTGTTACGGTTTTTCCGCAGGGAAAATTCATTTTTAAACCAATTTCAGAAGCTGCAAAACAATTATTGGTGACCTGTTTGTTCTTGATTGGCTCCGGGATTTCTTTTTCTCAAATCAAAAAAGTGGGAGTGAAATCAGGATTATTTGCTACGAGCCTATGGATTATCATCTCTATTATTTCACTGCTGTTCATCATGTACCGTTTCTGATTTTGATTCAAATTGGCAGTTCAAAAAATTCAAGTTTTCCGCTTAATTTGTTCGATTTAATTTTTCTTTAATACTGGAATTTTAAAAAAATCCGTATCATTCATAAGAGATTACTCGAATCCTATATTGGTTCAGAGTATCTTTGCGTTTTATAAAAAAATAGGTTACCGTGATAGATTCAGCAAAAATTGAAATAAGAAATCTTCAGATTCAAGATTATGAAGAATTGAAAATTTCCATGGTGGAAAGTTACAATTCAATGCCGCAGGAATATTGGAGCGAGAAGGAAATCAAAGCCTTGATCAAAAAATTTCCGCAGGGACAAATATGTATTGTCATCGATGACAAAATAGCGGGTTGTGCCTTGTCAATAATTGTCGACTACAATAAATTCGAAGACAACCACACGTACGAACAGATTCTTGGAGGGGAAAATTTTAGCACGCATACCAACAACGGCGATGTGCTTTACGGAATTGATGTTTTCATCCATCCCGAATACCGCGGAATGCGTTTGGGAAGAAGATTGTACGAGGCGCGAAAAGAACTTTGTGAACAACTCAATCTTAAATCAATCGTTTTCGGCGGTCGAATTCCCAATTATGCTTTACATTCAAACGAACTTACGCCAAAACAATATATTGAAAAAGTAAAATTAAAGGAGCTTCATGATCCCGTTTTGTCTTTTCAATTGTCTAATGATTTTCACGTTAAAAAAGTGATCAAAGGTTATTTGGCCGGCGATTACGAAAGCAAGGAATTTGCGACGCTCATGGAGTGGCACAACATCTACTACACGAAGCCCGAGAATATTATTAAAACCAAAAAAACAATTGTCCGTCTCGGACTCGTTCAATGGCAAATGCGAACATTCAACGATTTTGATGCGTTGACTGCCCAAATCGAGTTTTTCGTGGATGCAGTAAGCGATTATCAAAGTGATTTTATATTGTTTCCGGAACTCTTCAACGCGCCATTAATGGCGGCTTATAATCACTTGAACGCTGCCGAAGCCATAAGGGAATTATCATCTTTTACACAAAAATTGCTGGAAAAATTCGTGGATTTGGCGATTACCTACAACATCAATATTATCACGGGAAGCATGCCGCAAATCATTGGCGAACACATGTACAACGTTGGGTATTTATGCAGGAGGGACGGAAGTTATGAGCGCTACGAAAAACTGCATATTACGCCTTCCGAAGAATCGGCATGGGGAATGAAAGGCGGTTCCGAGTTAAAATCCTTCGACACCGATTGTGGGAAAATTGGCGTTTTGATTTGTTACGATGTTGAATTCCCCGAACTGCCAAGATTATTGGCGGAGGACGGAATGAAAATCCTGTTTGTGCCCTTTATGACAGATACGCAAAATGGTTACACGCGCGTCCGACATTGTTCACAGGCGAGAGCGATCGAAAATGAATGTTACGTTGCCATTACCGGTTCTGTCGGGAATTTGCCGAAAGTGAGGAACATGGATATCAATTATGCACAAAGTGCAGTGTTCACGCCATCAGATTTCTCTTTTCCCGTGAATGGTATAAAAGCTGAAGCCACGCCAAATACAGAAAGCACCTTAATTGCTGATGTAGATTTGGATTTACTCAAAGAACTTCACACCTTCGGAAGCGTGAGAAACCTAAAAGACCGTAGAACCGATTTGTATTCTTTGAAATTGAAAAAGAAAAATAAGGAAAAGAATTAAAATATAAATTTGGGCGTGCCCTTCTTCCGCCGAAAAGGCTACAGAAGGTCGGGCTATACGCTTCAAGTCCTCGCCCCCATTTTTTAAAAATAAAAATGGGTGCTGTGGGCTTTCCGCTGCTATCCCTCACGCGGGTTAAAAAGGATGGAAAAAGTAAAAGAGGTAAAGAGGTAAATCAATAATCGATACCGCGCACCAAGTAAAGGTATAGAAAACCTGCATTAAAAAGTGATTCGCGAGGTTATTGGTCACGACGGAGAACAACGAGGCTTATGTTAAAAGATTTAATTTTAACATTCAGTTTCGTTAAGTTTCTGTTAATCATACTATTCATTGGATCAGTTAATTATAGTTTTAAAAATTATAAACAATTAAAGTTACAGAATGAAGATTCTCCAATTTTTTCCTGCATTCCAAACCTTGAGACAACTTTTGATACTCTTTTTCATAAGTTCTATGATATCAAGTTGCTCAAAAGAGGAATTTTATGAAGATGAGATCTCCGTTATTCCCCAAACAGCAATTGAGGCAAAATCCAAGAAAATACTCATTAATGATATCGATAACCCAATCTTAAAACAAGTTTTGAATGGTATCAAGACTGGGCAATTGAACAGGGGTTATTCCGATTCCACCATCATTGAAATAGAAGACCAATTTGCTACTTATATTGAGAGCAAGGATGGCAATTATCACTCTTATACGTTTTATGTTACAAATACCCCCAAGGATGAAGGATTAGAAAATGTACTGTTTTCCCTGAATAGAAGTGGAGGATACGATGTTTTTTTGGTACGTTACGATGTAACAGAAGCCGATATTGATGCTCTTGCACATGGGGAGACGAATACTTCGGATTGGAAGCCAAATTATTATTTATTGGATCAAGACCTTAATGTGGTTGACCCAATTGCTTTCATTTCCAAGGAAAATGCTTGTGTTCATGTTGCCGTTAATTACCTTTGTAAATTTGGAAATCATCCTGGCGGCATGTTGAATGGTGAGCCATGTCCTGGTTATCAAATGGTAATAATGGTTTCCTATAATGATTGTGGAGGTGGTTCTTCTTCCGGAGGAGAAGATTCAGGTGGTGATCCCATAGGAGGAGAAGATTCAGGTGGCATAGAATGGGACAATACCCCTGGAGGTGGAGGTCCATATATCCCAGATCCAGAGCAAGTAATCACTGAACCTTTGGTGTGTAGAGGAAATTGCGTGGAAAATCCATGGATGAGCGAATTTGAAACACAGTTGAATACTGCCAATTTATTGTCCTGTTGGAACAATTTTGATACGGCACAGCAAGGTGTGGTCGAAGAATTTATAGTGAGTGATTATGGTTCTGAAGCATCAATGGATTTTGCTCTGGAAGGCGTATCTGCAATATGTTCAAATGGTGAAGTGGATTGGAAAAATAAAATTATTAAAGATCCCTCTTTTATTGATACAAAGGCAGAATGTGTTCTTGATGAATTGATTTCTACTGGAAATAATTTGTTTAAAGAAACCACGGATCAATTTACGGAAAATAATAGCAAATTTAAACTAAAATTTGCCGTTGGAACTACAACTCAAGGAGGTTCAGCTCAAACGAGTTCTCCTGATAATAATGGAATTGTCACTATTACTTTTAACCCTAATGATCTAAATGCAAATAGTCTTCATATAGCTAGCACTATTTTACATGAGAGTATTCATGCAGAGTTAAAAAGAATAGTAGCTACCAATAATCAAGGATCAAATCCTTTACCTACAGCTTATTATAATTATTTATATCAATTACATCAATATTGGACAGATAACAGTGCGCCCAATTTTGTATGGAGTCATACGGAACATAATTATATGGCTACTCAACACGTGATACCTATAGCCAATTCAGTTCGACAATTTGATGAAAATACTCATCCTTTAGAAAATTATATGGAATTTGCATGGTCGGGCTTATATTTGGAAGGTTTACTTGGAAATCCTCCTGTCGTGACAGAAGCACAACAAACGGAATACGCAAATTTAGCACTTATTCCCTTAAATGATGAACACCAATCCCAATGTGATGAATAATAAATGTGTTTTTACAGTCTTTTTGCTTGTATTTTGTTGTCAATTGATGAGTTGTCAAACGGAAAAAAGAGAAATTATTTCTGACGTGTATCAAGAGGTAATTGAGGAGTTTATAAATAATCAAATTTCTGATCTCAGACAGATAAAGAATTCACCTCCAAATCCTCCAGGGGGCGAAAAATCCTCGAGTAAAATAGATATAAAAAAATCTAATGTACTTAAACCTTTAGCCATAATTATTAATACCGAATTATTTGAACCAAGGCTTCAAATAAACCGTGATAGTATATTGCCTGAATTTTCTTTTATTGCCAAAAATAATCCTATTGATCATGACCTTTTGGAAGTGGATACTTTGAAAATACAAAAAAAGGTTGGGCATCAGATTTTTTTTCAAAAAAATTTTTCGGAGCTTTCGGAGACAGAAAAAACTCTCGAAGAAAAGGCATTCGTTGTCCATGGTACACTTAATTTGGGAAAAATTATTTTCAATACTGAAAAAGATCTCGCTTACATGGAAGGAGGTTACAGAATTTCCAAATTAAATGGAATTGGTTTTTCTATATTCCTGGAGAAGAAAAACGGCACTTGGAAAATAATTAAAATAACGACAACTTCTGTTTCATAACAATAGGGAATAGTAATAATATGGCATAAAGGGTAATAACTTTCGTTCTATGGCTTAACTAAAAGTATGATAATCTTCTCAAGATATTCAGAATTATATGAGGTTTGCATGGGCGGGATTAGAATATTATGGTAAACAAAATGGTTATGTAACGGAAGCTGAACTTGATCAATTTGCTGCATTGACAGCAGCAGTACATAATGATAATTACTCAAGTACTTGTGATGAATAAAAAATTTCTAATATTGATAATAAGCTTTTGTGCAAGTTGCATCTCACAAAGCGTGGCCGATAAACATTTTAGGGATACCTTTGATGCTGTTTTATCCAGTACTGTTAAGGATTTCCGTTACAATAATCCTCCAACTTTTGAAGAATTTAAAAAAGGGATAGAAAAGCCTTTCCTTGAGAAAAAGCCTGACAGCCTTAGCCCATTGAAAGTTATTGTTTCCAAAAATTCTGTTGATTTTGATTTTCACCCATATTTAAATAGAATTCCTTTAAATTATCAATTTGTTATGAAGCCCTCTGTAAAGGGAAAAGAATATGTCCCGGAAGAATTAAATGAATATTTAAGTGAAGATTTCCAAGTGACATTTAAAGTTGATCCACATAAAACGTTTGTCAAATACTCCGGTGAAGGACTGGATCATGGTGGGATGTTGCAATTGGGGAAAATATTCATAAATGATGAAGAAACCCGTGCTATTATGTGGGCGCGGATAACAAGATCAAAATTAGATGGCACGGAAACCATAATCTTATTTGAAAAGGTGGAAGGTGTTTGGAAAATAAAGGAACGTATAGGTATCTCAATGTCTTAGAAAAAATCTCGCAGCAAAATCAGATGAGTGAACCTAAACTGATAAAACGGAAAAAATTTAGTACTTATTCCTTTAAGTGATGAACACCAATCCCATTAAAAAGAAAAAGAAATGGATTTATTCAATAATCAAATCGGTAGAAATATTGGTATACAAAGTTCATTTATGTTAATGATGAAAGTTAAGTTCGCATTAAACAACGGGGATTTGCGCTATCTTTCCAACACTACTCCACAGGCTACCGCAAACTCTCAACTAATTCCTACAAACCAATGATAGTTTTACGTATAGGGAAAATATCTATTCTATTTTGTTTTTTATTCTTTTTATCTTGTGGAGAGAAAATAGAGAAATCTTGGGTTATCACTGATTTTTCAGTACCTCATCAATTTGAAGTAGAAGTTCCAAAAACAGAAAAAGTGGTAAATGCAAACGTTTATTTGGAAGGAAATTTTTAAGGAACGATATATCTAAGTAAAATCAAAAACGACTCTACTTTGCAATATACGCAAGAAACATTGCCTAAGGATAGGATAATGTCAGATTTTTATTGCGGTGTTTTCAAATATTATCTCGCTCCTTCTGATGCAAAAGGGAAATTAAAGGTTACCATTGAAATTAATCATTATTAGAAGTATGGGGATGGAGCATGAGGGATTTTCCCGAACAAGGAAAGAGGTGAATGTTTGCATTTAGGAGGAAATTTTAGTCAAGACTAGTATTGGAGCGAAATTATTGAAGTTGACTAATTATGAAAATTAAGATAAGATATTTATTATGTTTTTGTGGTTTGCTCCACGGATGCTGGGGTGTAATTGATAAAAGCAAAAATAAGCCTGTTACAAATGTTAGTGAAACCGCTCTATATGGTGAATGGAAAGCAGACAAATTTAGTTATGAATATAATTTTGATAGAGAAGAGGACACTATCAAATTGAGGCTTAATAGTAATGGTTCATTCCTCTTAAGAAATGGTTTATTAATGGAAAACGATATGGTATTGCAAAGAGATTTTCAGGGGAAATGGAAATTGGAAAGAAGAGCGCAAAAAGGTCATACAGATCAATATCAGATTCGCTTCTATTCTTCGGAAGGTTCGAAAAAATTGCCTACATATCTTGAAGTAGGATTTCCTTTATATGATAATGGGAATAAGTTTCAAATATATTTATTTACCGGAGATCCGGATATGGGAGATCGAATCGGATTATATAAAACAACAAAGTCTATGGACAACTAGAGATTTGGATATAATAGACAATTAAAGAGTGCCAGAAAAATTTGGAAAAGAAAAGTAAAAGTCTCGCGGAAGGCATGGGGGTAAGATTACCTACAAACATCCCAAATCGGATCTTCGGGTGGCGGCGCAACAATTTCTATTTTTTCCTTCTTTACAGGATGTTCAAAAATAAGTTTCCGCGCATGCAAATGAATACTTCCATCTTTATTGCTGCGGTCAGCCCCGTATTTTAAATCGCCTTTAATTGTACAACCTATAGCAGCCAATTGAGCACGGATTTGATGATGCCTTCCCGTATGCAAATCGATTTCCAATAGATAATAATTATCCAGTTTTTTCAGAATCTTGTAATCCAAAATCGCTTTTTTACCTTCAGGAATTTCTTTGGGATATGCGTAGGATTTGTTCTGTTTCGGATTTCTTTTTAAAAAATGAACCAAAGTATCTTCCGTTTTTGGAGGTGTATTTTTCACCACCGCCCAATACGTTTTTTGTGCTTTTTTATCTTTAAAAATCTGGTTCAATCTTGGTAAAGCCTTTGAAGTTCTGGCAAAAACCACGATTCCGCTCGTCGGTCGATCAATTCTATGAACCACGCCCAAATAAACATTTCCCGGTTTATTGTATTTTGTTTTGAGATATTCTTTTACGACTTCACTCAAAGGGTCGTCACCGGTCTTATCACCCTGCACAATATCTCCCGGTCTCTTATTGATCACAATTACATGATTGTCTTCAAAAAGCACTTGAAGATTCTGCGGAGTAGATAATATTTTCTCGTTTTTCAAATTAAAAAATCTCTTTAAATTCAGAATTCATAATTCATAATCAGTGTTGTCCGGTAAAACTTTTGCCACCATCGAAAAGATTCTGCGAAGACAACAATTTGAAGCTATTGCTGTCTCTCAGGGCTCACTTTTGAAAATTTTTCAATTTTCTTTTTATTAGAAATAGGAACTTAAATATTATTATGATCATCAATTAGTTGGGATCAAATCTATTTTCTATTTTCTTGCAGTGTAACGGTCTATGCTCTTTAACCGGACACCAATGATTCATAATTCATAATTCCGAATTACTAGTATTGCTCATCATCACTCGGAAAATCCCTTGACTTCACATCATTTTTATAGTTTTCAAAAGCACTGGTCATTTCTGAATAAAGATCCAAATACCTTCTCAAAAACCGCGGATTGAATTCATAAGTCATTCCCACCATGTCATGTGTAACCAAAACTTGTCCGTCAACGCCGTTTCCTGCTCCAATTCCGATAACGGGAATCGTCAAACTTTCTGCGACTTCCTTCGCCAATTTTGCCGGAACTTTTTCAAGAACCAAAGCAAAACACCCGGCTTTTTCAAGCATTAAAGCATCGGTTTTTAGTTTTTCGGCTTCCGCTTCTTCTTTTGCACGGACTGTGTAAGTCCCAAATTTATAGATTGATTGAGGTGTTAAACCCAAATGTCCCATCACGGGAATTCCGGCATTCAAAATCCTTTTAATCGAATCCTTTATTTCTTTTCCACCTTCCAGCTTTACTGCGTGTCCGCCGCTCTCTTTCATGATACGGATTGCTGACCGTAATGCTTCCTTTGGATCACTTTGGTAACTTCCAAAAGGCAGATCGACAACCACAAGTGCTCGAACTGTGGCCCGAACTACACTCGCCGCATGGTAAATCATCTGGTCTAAAGTAATCGGCAAAGTGGTTTCATGTCCCGCCATGACATTACTGGCAGAATCCCCAACAAGAATGACGTCTATTCCGGCACCATCAACAATTTTGGCCATTGTGTAATCGTAGGCGGTGAGCATCGCAATTTTTTCGTTATTGGCTTTCATCTCAACCAAAGATTTGGTCGTGATCCTTTTATATTGTTTTTTAGCGACTGACATTTTTTTTGAATTTGGTAATGTAAAAGTACTAAATTAGGCTTCCACATTCAAAACAATAAAAATGAAGAAAATACTAATCTTTTTGACCTTATTCAGTGGTTTTGCAATGACCGCGCAACAAGTCTCACAAGAACAACAACTTCAGCAAACAGTTGAAACATTTTTTGAAGGTTTTCATGCTCGGGATTCTATAAAAATCAAGTCAGTTATGTTTGATCAGGTAACCATGCAATCCGTAATGAAAAATAGGGAAGGGAAACAGATGCTGCATACCGAGGAATTTTCTAATTTTCTAAAAAGTATTGTTTCCATCCCAGCGGAGATGACATTTAAGGAGGAAATTCACGATTACAAAATTAGAATCGACGGAAGCATGGCAAATGTTTGGACGCCTTATTCATTTTATATGAACGGAGAATTCAGTCATTGTGGAGTAAATAATTTTCAGTTGATCAATGACAACGGGAAATGGAAAATATTTTATTTGGTGGATACCCGAAGAAGAGAAGATTGTGACTTTTAGAAAGATTTAATGTCTAATGAATGCTATAATATGGTTTACTGAATTTATAGGTTCATAAGCAGAAAAACATCATTAAACTTAAATGAAAAACACAACGATAGATATAAACGAAATCACAATAAAAAAATTTGTGGAATCATTGCGTCCTGACGATCCCGAAATCCAGAAAGAAATAGATTTTGGATATTTCTACGATGGAAAAGTTTTTGAACTTTATGAAATAAGACCCATATGGAACCACCCCAATGAAATCCAACATATAAAATTCGCGAAAATAAGATTCTATAAATCCCGAAAAGAGTGGAATTTATAATGGATGAGGGCAAGTGGTAAGTGGGAGCTTTATCAACCATTTCCTAAATCATCTTACCTGGATGAAATCCTCCTAATGATTAAAGAAGATAAGCACGGTTGTTTTTTTGGTTGATAAGAGGAAGTAATTGCGAATACTTAAAGCATGATACCTTTTACGATAGGCAATAGACATTTCCAATAGATTCTGCCATCCTGTCATAACTTTTCCCATGGCATAAAGATTGACTTTAAGCAAATGTAAAAATTTGAAATAAGTCAAAAATTAAAATAAAGTTATGAGTAAAATAATTGGAATCGACTTAGGAACCACCAATTCATGTGTTGCTGTTATGGAGGGTAACGAACCAACGGTAATTCCTAATGCTGAAGGAAAAAGAACGACCCCTTCCATAATCGCCTTTGTTGAAGGTGGAGAAATAAAAGTAGGTGATCCTGCCAAACGTCAGGCGGTAACGAATCCTACTAAAACGGTTGCGTCCATAAAAAGGTTTATGGGAAATAAATTCTCAGAATCATCTAGAGAAGCAGGACGTGTACCATACAAGGTGGTAAAAGGTGATAATGACACTCCACGTGTAGATATAGATGGAAGGTTATACACGCCACAAGAACTTTCTGCAATGGTTCTTCAGAAAATGAAAAAAACCGCAGAAGATTATCTTGGACAAACAGTTTCTGAAGCTGTAATTACTGTTCCCGCTTATTTTAATGATTCACAACGTCAGGCAACAAAAGAAGCTGGAGAAATTGCTGGACTGAAAGTTAGGAGAATTATCAACGAACCAACTGCAGCCGCTTTGGCTTACGGATTGGATAAAAAATCCACAGATCAAAAAATTGCTGTTTACGATTTAGGTGGAGGTACTTTTGATATTTCAATTCTTGAATTGGGAGACGGTGTTTTTGAAGTATTATCTACAAATGGAGACACACATTTAGGTGGAGATGATTTTGATGAAGTGATTATCGACTGGTTGGCAGATGGTTTTCAAAAAG
>DASSWB010000049.1:0-32147 GCA_035705495.1 Salinimicrobium sp.
GTGAGAAGTGGCGAAAATTTCAAAAAAGGACATCTTCCAAACAGCATCAACATTATGGCGCGTACCGAAAGCGATAAATATGAAACTTGGCTGGGTGCGATTATAACACCCGAAGAACCGTTTTACCTTGTGGTGGAAAGCGTGGCAGATATGGATGAAATCTTAGAAAGAACTGCAAAAATTGGCTATGAAAAGCAGGTAAAGGAAATTATGACTGTATCTGAAGAAGTAAAAGAAACTTCAGATGAGCTTGATTTGCAGGATTTCAAGAACAATAAAGAAAAATACACCATTGTAGACATCAGAAACAATTCTGAAGTTGCAGATGGGAAAATTTTTGAGGATGCTATTGCAATTCCGCTGAATGAACTGCGTGATAAAGCAGATGAAATTCCGGCAGATAAACCAATTGTGGTGCATTGTGCCGGGGGTTATCGTTCGGCTTCAGGAAGTAGCATTCTGGAAAATAAATTCAGAAATCAAAAGGTATTTGATTTGAGTGAAGCAATTCAGGATTTTAAATAATCAGAATTTTTTTAAAATTGAAAAAGGCTGTCTTTTATAGGCAGCCTTTTTTTTCTAAATATAATTAAGTCTTTTACTTAATAATTACTTTTGGTTCCAAATGAACCTCAGACGTTATCGAATTGGAGATAAGACAGGCTTTTTCAGCTTTCATCATAATTTTTTCTGCTTTTTCCCTGTCTTCTTCATTTGGAATTGTAAGTACGGGTTTAAGCAACACTTTTGTCATTGCAAACTTTCCATCTTTTTTATCCAAAATTCCTTCCGCAGGACACTTTAAGCTTGTAAAACTTAAGTTGGAATTTTCGGCAATAGCCAAGAAAGTAGTCATAAAACAACTGCTTACCGCAGCGGTAAAAAGATGCTCTGGAGACCATATTCCTGCCATTCCTTTGGGAAATTCTGGCGGAGTTGCAACTTCTATTTGCTGATCAAGAACGGGAGAGGAAATTTCTCCTTTTCTTTCTGTTTTCCATTCAAGATCTACTTGGTATTTATGTGCTTCCATGTTGTTTTTATTTTAAAGTTAGAGATTGTTCTTTACTCTTTATAACCTGCCTTATTATGTTTTACCTCACAATTTCCAGTGGCGCAGTTTCCCGCGGCACAGCCAAAAGCAAACAATCCCATTAAAGCGGGCCACGCGCCTAAAACAACACCAATCCATTGTCCTTCAAGAGCACTTTGTATAATTACCCAAGCCCCAATAAACAGGTAGGCAACCCTCATCCAAGTCCAGTTTGTAAAAATTCTGTTGATCATCTTTATATTTTATTATTAAGACTAGCCCAACCACCACCATTAAAAACTTGTGTGTAACCCTTCGCTTTTAATTGGCTTTTTGCTGAAGCACTTCTCATTCCCGAAGCACAGCAAGTAATTATAGGTTTATCCTTATCTTTGGGAATTGCAGAACTGGAACTTAAATTTTGCAAGGGGATATTTTTTGATCCCTTTATGTGCCCACTTTCATATTCAGCTTTGCTTCTCACATCTACTATTACCCCACCTTCTTTAAGAAGCTGACTATAATTGGGTGCGGAGGAAAAACCCATCAACTGTTTTATTTTGTTGAACATATTATACTTTTTGAGAATTTAAGTAATTACTTCAAGCCATGATCCGCCATTTACACATTCAACACCTTGGCGGCTTAAGTATTCGGTAGCTTGTCCGCTTCTGTTTCCCGAGGCACAGCAGAAGATTAACGGGGCTTTCATTTCCTTTAGTTCCTCAATCCTGTGCGGAATTTCATTTAAAGGAATATTTACTGCTTCAGCAACACTTCCGCCCATAAATTCACTGCGGGTACGTACGTCTACTATGGTACCTTCGTTGTTTTTTATTATCTCCTTTGCATTCATATCTGATATATTTTTAGTTTTAAAAAGCGGTTATTTCTGATTGATTTATACCTGCAAATTTAAACCTAAAGCTAATTTTATACAGTTACCTTTGTTACATAAGAAACTGGGGTTCAGCAAAAAAATATGGGAATAAGCATTTCTGCTGAAGAATTTTTTACTTTTGAAAAAGCAACATCTTCAAAAATATTCTCCTGAAGTTTTCAATTTAAGAAAGCCGTTCAATCACGGTTTTTAGCTTCGCCCGAACTTCTTGGGCAATGCCTCCCAAATCTTCATTTTCTATTGCCGTCATGGATGCAACAGGGTCTACCGCAGAAACTTCGGTTTTTCCGTTCTCGGTTTCCTGAACAATTACATTGCAAGGAAGCATGGTTCCTATTTTACTTTCAGCAGAAATGGCTTTGTGCGCCATCTGCGGATTGCAGGCACCAAGAATTCGGTATTTCCTGAAATCAACATCCAGTTTCTTTTTAAAAGTTTCCTTTACATCTATTTCGGTTAGAATACCGAAACCTTCTTCTTTCAATTCTTTGGTTACTTTATCTATTGTCTCCTCAAAGGAATTATCGAGGACTTTTGAAAAATAATAGCTCATAATTAAGTTGTTATGGTTTATTTCAAATTAAAAATTTATTGTACATAATGGTTTTTTACATGCTAATTATATGTGAAACTTTTAGATAAATGTTACCTGTAACAATTGTTACAGACTTTTTGTTTGGTTCGCCTTTTCTTTGCAACCTAATAAAAAGGAAATATGGATTGGATTTTAGAACCCTGGCCCTGGTATGTATCGGGACCATTAATTGCAGGAGTAATGTTTGTGCTTATATTTTTGGACAGGCAATTCGGGATGTCATCAAACCTGCGCACCATGTGTACCATGTGCGGAGCCGATAAGAAAGCGCGTTTTTTTGATTTTGATTGGCGCGCGCAGCGTTGGAATTTACTGGTGCTGCTTGGTGCAATCATCGGCGGATTTGTTGCCGCTCATTTATTAAGTCCGAGTGACGCTGTGAATATTGACCCTGATACAATATCCATTTTGGAAAATTACGGATTTACAAGTGCGGGCGAAGCTTACCTGCCAACCGAATTATTTGGTGCGGAAGCTTTTGGAAGCATCAAATCTTTGGCAATATTGCTCGTTGGCGGACTATTAATTGGCTTTGGAGCAAGATACGCTGGCGGATGTACTTCGGGTCACGCAATTTCGGGCATGAGCAACCTGCAGCTACCTTCATTGATAGCAGTATTCGGATTTTTTGTTGGCGGGCTTATTATGGTTCACCTATTATTTCCCTTAATTTTTCAAAAATGAAACCGACTTGATCAAGGCAATTTTTTAATTACTGGAAAAATTGTTTGATCATTTAAGGTTCCATGAGACTTCTTAAACAAAAAAAACACTCATGAAAAAATCAATTTTATATTTAGTTACAGGAATAGTTTTCGGAATTATCATGTACAAAAGCGAAGCCGCTTCGTGGTTCCGGATATTTGAAATGTTCAATTTTCAGTCCTTCCACATGTACGGCATCATGGGTTCGGCCTTGTTTTTGGGCGTAATTGGCGTGCAGTTGATAAAAAGGAAAAATATTAAATCCTTTTCCGGAAAGAAAATCCATTTTGCGCCAAAAGATAAAAGTTTTAGCCGGTATATGTACGGCGGAATTATTTTTGGGTTAGGCTGGGCGCTTGCAGGTGCTTGCCCAGGACCAATTTATGTGCTAATTGGTGCAGGTTTTGCGACGGTACTTGTGGTTTTGTCCGGTGCACTATTGGGAACTTTTATTTATGGTTTGCTTCGGAAGAAATTGCCGCATTAATTTATAATTTTTCAAAACAAAAAAATCGCCTAAAACATTTGTTTCAGGTGATTTTCTTTTGGATATAATTTGCTGTTATTGTTTTGCTTCATTTTTGCTACCGTGGGGGTTTCCAATTTTGTATAAGACGATTCCTTTTTTGTCAATTTTCGAGAGGTTACTCGTTACGGGAATCTTACTGTTCTATTTTTTCATAAAAAATAAAATCATATCTTCTGGACATCAATTTTTTTAACAGTAATAACATTTGGGCACTGGAACCGTTATTCATGATTGCTTCAGAATAGAATTAAGGTGTTTATAGCTCATTTGTTCAAAGGATAAAAAGGCCGAAGGACATTAGATTTAAGTAAAAAGGATAACTTTTATAATTTAAAGCAACTTCACTGATACAGAAATGATACAACCGCATAATAAAAAAACACAACTCTTTCATTTTTAAAGAGTTGTGTTTGGTAATAGTCGGGGTGGCAGGATTCGAACCTGCGACCTCCTGCTCCCAAAGCAGGCGCGATAACCGGGCTACGCTACACCCCGAGGCGTTTTTTTACTGCCGCAAAAGTAGTAAAAGAAACAAACAATCAAAGAAATATTTTAAAAACTATTTCTCTTCTTGCGGAGAGTGTGAGATTCGAACTCACGCGACAATTGCTCGTCGACAGTTTAGCAAACTGCTCCATTAACCACTCTGGCAACTCTCCAATATTTAAAAGAACTCTTTCTTTTTGAGTTTGCAAATATATGCGCTACAACTACAGAATGCAAACCTTTTTTTGGCTTTTTTTAAAATAAAAAAATTGCCTTTTCCTAGCTTCTCTACGACAACTATTTATACCCAGAAAATGTATTTTTAATCACTCTTAAAATGTAAAAAGCATCAGGTTTTAGTCCGTATGGACTTTTTTTCTCTTACCATATATTCAAATCTTCAACCATTAGGATTTTAGTCTTTAGTCTATTCTCTACTTTCCATTAAGCTTTTTCACATTGTTATATTTTTCCTAATTTCAGTGAGCTGATGAACTTATTATATAATTTAGGGTGTAAATGATTAGCAAAATATGGTTCATACGATTAAACGTACGTTGAAGGAATACGGACGAGGAATCATTGGCGGACTTATTTTTAGTCTTCCACTTATTTATACCATGGAAGTCTGGTGGGCCGGTTTTATAGCACCGCCGGGTTATTTATTATCTGCAATCTTGGTCACTTTCCTATTGCTTTTGGGATACAATCGCTACGCGGGAATGAGAAAAGACAGCACCTTTTGGGAAGTTTGTTGGGATTCTGTTGAAGAAATAGGTTTGGCATTTATTGTCAGCTTTCTTTTTTTATTACTTATCGATCGCATCAACTTCGAGATGTCCTTAGACGAAATTGCCGGAAAAGTCATCGTAGAATCAATGATCGTAGCCATTGGTATTTCTATCGGAACTGCCCAATTAGGACAAAATGATGATGATGATGATGATGATTCCGGCATGGACGGTGATTCCAAAGAAGGTGAGAATGCAGAGAACGGTTTGATAAAAACAATGATTTTATCTATTTGTGGCGCTGTTTTGTTTGCCTCATCAGTTGCGCCGACCGAAGAAATCTTAATGATTGCCGTTGAAGCCCAAACTGCACATTTGTTGCTAATGGTTTTTTTATCACTCATTTTAAGTAGTATTATTCTCTATTTCAGTGACTTTAAAGGCTCAAAAACCAAAGATATCGGGATTAAAAAAATGATACTTCATATCTCAATAGGTTACGTAATCGCTTTGGCAGTCAGTTTTGCTTTTTTATTGTTCTTCGGAAGAACGGACGGAAATAGCTTTGAAATTGTGCTGGCCCAGATGATCGTACTTGCTTTACCGGGAACAATAGGTGCCTCGGCCGGAAGATTATTAATTGATGGTAAATAATTTTGTTATGAGCAAAGAAAAGGAAAAATCAAAACACAATATCCTCGAAAAAATCAGTTTTGCCTTCGGAATTATTGTTCTAGTCGCTTTAGTTTCTTATTTATTGTTTCAGTTCACTGAGCGAAACGGACATCCGCCACAATTGGTGATTACAACTGCGTATCAACCAAAAATGAAAAACTATACGTTCAAGGTGGAAGTTGAAAACAAAGGTGATCAAACTGCCGAACAAGCCAATATTCAATTGGATTTATACCAAAATGGCGAAATCGCCGAAAGCGGAAGCATTAACATGAATTATGTGCCCGTAAAATCCAAAGAAACTTCTTGGATTGTTTTTTATGTCGAACCGAAACCAAATGATTCGCTCGTGATATCATCAGTAACTTTTGTGCAGCCTTAATGTTCGATTAAACCGCAGCGAGGTGAAATATCTATTAGACTATTTACTGTCATGCTAAACTCGTTTTCAGCATCTCTTGCTTCTAAAACACGTTGATTATTGATCATTGCGTGGAGATCCTGTCCATTACTTTCCGGGTGAGCAAATCACAATTACCAAAACCAAATTCGAAGACTTCTTGATTCAGGCTTAATGTATAAAGTTTTTCTCGTAAGGCCGATTTTGCGCGGTGAAACCTTACTTTCACATTGCTTTCCGAAATGTTCAAACAACAAGAAATTTCTTTGATGCTCATATTTTCCAATTCCTTGAGCACGTAAACCATTTTATATTTTGGTTCTAAGGAATCAATCGCATTTTCAAGCAACAATTTCGCTTCTTGCTTGATCATCCGGTTTTCGGGATTTGGGTTTCCGTCGTGCATTTGTAAAAGTATTTTACTTTCAAATTGATATTCATTCAGGTTAAATATCCTGCCTTTTTCCTTTAATCGCGCCAAACATTCATTGATGCCAATTCTTATCAACCATGTTGAAAATTGAGAGTTTTGCTTGAACTGAAAAAGTTTTTCATAAGCTTTGATATAAGTAATTTGCATCAAGTCATCAATGTCGGAAGCATCATAGATATAACTCCGGATTACCCGAAACAGTTTTTGATTGTTTCTTCGTACCAAGATTTCATACAATTCTTTTTCACCCAAAAGAATACGTTGAATAATATCAGTTTCCGTTAACTGTGGGGTTTTTACCTCCTCTATTTTTATAGGTTCCATAAAGCTTCTTTTGGTTTAGATAAGATTCGGTTCAAAGAGTTACAAAAATTTGTAACCTTAAATCTAAATTTCAATCAAAACAGTACAACCAATTAAATTTAAAAGATATGAATTCGAACGTAAATTTAGTCAGAACTGTTTTAAAATTTACCTATGGCCTCGTACCCATTGTTGCAGGATTGGACAAATTCACCTACCTCCTCACCGATTGGAGCCAATATGTCTCCGACGGATTTGCATCAATGCTTCCTTTTGATCCTGAATCTTTCATGATGATTGTAGGTATTATAGAAATAGTAGCCGGGATTCTGGTTCTTACCAAACCAAAAATTGGAGCTTGGGTTGTTATGGCGTGGTTAATTGCTATTGCCTTAAGCCTTATTTTCGGCGGACATCATTACGATACAGCAGTAAGGGATTTGGTTATGGCAATTGGCGCATTTTCTTTGGCAAAACTGAGTGAAAATGAAGAAAAACACGAAATAGCGATGTAATTTTTTCAAACCTAAAAAATTCGGTTTACGAAAGATTCAATTTTCGTAAGCTGGATTTTATACTCTTTCGAAAAGCAACTTAACCCTAAGTAAATCCTGTTTAGATGATCTTCATCATTTTTAAAACCCCAATGCGTCCATATATTTGTTGAAGAAATTTAGAAGATGGCACCGATCAAAAGACATAAAGCATTAATACCAACGAGCCGCGATCATCATCATGGATTGCTGTTGTGTTGGAAAATTAGGGAAGGTTTGAAGAAGGGCATTTCTGTTCAACGTATAAAAAAGTACACCGATTTCTTTTTCGAAACACAATTAAAGCCGCATTTTGCTTTTGAAGAAGCAGAATTGTTTTCTTTGTTGGAAAAAGACCATCCAATGATTCAACGAGCTATGGAAGATCATGAGATTTTAACGCAGCTTTTTCAGGAAAAAAAAGATATAGAATCAGCACTCAGAAAAATAGAGCAACAATTACAAGAACATATTCGGTTTGAAGAGCGCGTTCTTTTCAATGAAATTCAAGTGGTAATTGATGAAGAAAAATTAAATAAGATTGAAAAAATTGAAAGTGAAATCATAACCCCCAATCCTGATGATTGGGACGATAAATTTTGGGAAAGATGAAAACAAAAGAAAATTACGACACGGTTAGTGAGGCATTGACAAGTTTGAACAAAAAAGGATATACCACAGATTTTAGGTTAAATCCGCAGATGCAGTGCCTTGTATGCAACCATACTTCTGCAAACCTGTCACCCGATGAATTTGAAATTGACGCTATTTATCGTTTTGAAGGAAATACAGATCCCGGCGATGAAATGATCGTGTATGCCATTTCTTCCAGCATTCATAAACTAAAAGGAATAGTTATAAACGGCTACGGATTGTATTCCGATTCTACGACAAACAAAATTGTAGCGCGTTTACACAAGGCTATTTAACTCGAAAAAGAATGTCATTCCCTACGGAAGGAGGAATCTCTGTGTGGAAAAATTCTGCTTTCGATTCATAGATTCTTCACTTCGTGAAAAGCTTCGATCAGAATGACAATTCAATGTATTCCGACGGTAGAGGAATCTTGTTTGTCCATTCCGACGGAAGGAGGAATCTCTGGCGTATTAGCATTCGGCTTTTAATTCATAGATTGTTAACTCCGCTAGCGCTGCGGATCAGAATGACGGTTTAATTGTCGTTCCGACGGAAGGAGGAATCTCTTTGTATAAAAATTCTGCTCTAAATACATAGATTCTTCACTCCGCTAGCGCTGTGATCAGAATGACAATTCAATGTCATTTCTCGGATTATACCTCGTACATTTTATCTCTCTGCTCTTTCAGTTTTTTATCGCTCATGTACTCATCAAACGACAAGTATCGGTCTATTGCTCCATTTGGAGTCAATTCAATGATTCTATTGGCAACAGTTTGTGCAAACTCGTGATCGTGTGTGGTGAAGAGCACGGTTCCTTTAAAATTTTTGAGCGAATTGTTGAAAGCTGTAATTGATTCAAGATCCAAATGGTTCGTTGGCTCATCCAACATCAAAACGTTTGCTCTCATCATCATCATCCTGCTGAGCATACATCTTACTTTTTCCCCTCCTGAAAGCACCTTACTGGTTTTCAAAGCTTCTTCCCCACTGAAAATCATTTTACCCAGAAATCCGCGGATATAAACTTCTTCCCTTTCCTCGTCGGTTTTTGCCCATTGTCTTAACCAATCGACAAGCGTTAGGTCATTTTCGAAAAACTCGGAATTGTCCAAGGGAAGATAAGATTGAGTGGTAGTAATTCCCCATTGAAAACTTCCTTCCAAAGGTTTTAAGTTTGAATTTATGATTTCATAAAAGGCAGTTGATGCTCTGGAATCACGTGAAAAAACAACTACCTTGTCGCCCTTCGCAAGGTTAATATTCACATCTTTGAATAAAACCTGTCCGTCAATTGAAGCTGCCAATTTTTCAACATTCAAAATTTGATCACCGGCTTCTCTTTCGCGTTCAAAAATGATGGCAGGATATCTACGGCTTGATGGTTTTATTTCTTCTATATTCAGTTTCTCGATCATCTTTTTTCTGGAAGTGGCTTGTTTCGATTTGGCCACATTCGCGCTGAAACGTTGAATAAACTCCTGAAGTTCCTTCTTCTTTTCTTCCGCTTTTTTGTTCTGTTGTGATCTTTGTCGGGCAGCTAGTTGAGAAGATTCATACCAAAAAGTATAATTCCCCGAGAAATGATTGATTTTCCCAAAATCAATATCTGAAATATGTGTACAAACAGAATCAAGAAAATGCCTGTCATGCGAAACTACGATTACCGTGTTTTCATAATTGGCCAAAAAGTTTTCCAACCAAGAAATGGTCTCGTAATCCAAATCATTTGTAGGCTCATCCATGATCAAAACATCTGGATTTCCAAAAAGTGCTTGTGCCAGAAGTACACGGACCTTTAATTTATTGTCCAAATCCCCCATTAAAGTATAATGCGCATCTTCTTTAATCCCTAAATTGGAAAGCATTGCGGCGGCATCACTTTCTGCATTCCAACCGTTCATCTCTTCAAAATCAACTTGCAGTACTCCTACTCGTTCACCATCGGCGTCACTAAAGTTTTCTTTGGAATAAATTTCATCCATCTCCTTTTTAATCTTGTACAATGGTTTATTTCCCATCATTATGGTTTCCAAAACCGTATGTTCATCATAGAGATTATGGTTTTGCTCCAGCACCGACATTCTTTTTCCGGGCTCCAAATGAACATGTCCTGAGGTAGGTTCGAATTTTCCAGCCAATATTTTTAAAAAGGTAGACTTACCCGCACCGTTGGCTCCTATAATTCCGTAGCAATTACCTTGGGTAAATGAGGTATTCACTTCATCAAAGAGTACGCGTTTTCCGAATTGCACAGAGAGATTTGAAACTGATAACATGCTTTTTGTATTTGAATTTTTTGCAAAAATAACCTTTTTAATCTACTCGCCGCAACATTAACTTTTCAAGGAATGCTTTAACAATTCATTAACAATATCAGGTTTCGAAGCCATCTATATTTGTGTGTTAGTTTTTTCCAAAAATTTTCCACCTTGACGGTTTCCCATACATATAAAATACTGGTTTTAATTCTTATTTCGGTATGCATTCAAAGTTGTAATCTTTTTTCTGAAAAACCTTCTCAAGATGTTTTTTTCGGAGGGGAAATTGTCAATGCATTGGATCCCAAAATTATAATATTTTACCAATCTAATCCTATTGATACGATCAAACTTGATCGGGACAACAGATTTTTTTCTTATATAAGAAACGTGAAACCAGGTTTGTACTCGTTTAAAAATGGTGCTGAAAGCCAAAACATGTTTCTGGAACCGGGGGACAGCACTGTAATTTATCTCAATGCCAAAAAATTTGATGAAACTTTGAATTTCAGCGGTATAGGATCTGAAAAAAATAATTTCCTCATCGAGAATTATTTACTCAATGAAAAGAATAACGCGTTTGTGCTCTCAAACGCAGATAAAGAACCAAAAGCTTTTGAAAAACTTTCCGATTCAATAAGAAAAAAAAGACAGAATAAATTACGCTCCTTGAAGGAAAAGTATGATTTCTCGGATAAATTTATGGATTTAGCCGAAAAAAGTATCGATTTTGAATATTACGATATGAAAGAACGATATACATATTTAGTCACTAAATACCAGAAAGAATATATTTCCAAAATTCCCGCAGATTTCTACGATTATCGTGAAAACATCGAGTTTAACGATCCATCCCTGCACAGTTTCTACGGATATCTAAAACTAGTGGATAATTTTCTTACCAATAAGGTGATTGAAGATTGTTACCGCAGTAAATTATCCAATTGCGACGAAACAAATAATTACCAGAATATTCGACGGAAATTAGTCTTAATTGATTCTCTGGCCCACGATGAACAATTGAAAAATACATATTTCAGTAGATTGGGGGCGCAGGCCATATTTTCTACTACCACGATGGGTCAATTGGACTCGATATTGGCTTTATTGAAACAAGAAAACCTTCCAGAAAAAAAATTCCGAAACCTCCAAATTTTTGCGGCGATTCAAAATGTGTATATGCCGGGAAAAAATCTTCCTGGTGTGGATTTGGTGAATTTTAAAAAGGAAAGAATCAAAATGACGGAAATTGTTAAAAGACCAACTGTCTTTTACAACTGGTCTATTCACGACTCACAGCATTATATGGAAACACTGGGAATTATAAACACGCTTCGTGAAAAATATCCACAAATTGATTTTATCGGGCTCAACATCGACTCCGAAGAAGTGTCGCCTTGGTTGGAAACCATGAAATCAAACGGATTTATTCCGAGCAAGGAATATCAATTGACTGCGATTCCTATTGACAAGAACTTTCTTAAATATTTTCTGAACAAATTACTTTTCGTGGACTCAACAGGAAAAGTAATCATGGGAGATGTTCAACTGACTACGCCTCAAATTGAAGCAAGGATTGAAAAATTTTTAAATCCGGAGAAAAAGGATTTTGTTTCCCTTAAAGGATAGTTCGAGAATCTAATTTTTTATGAGTAAGAAAAAGAGAACCTACTGGTTCCCTTTTTGATGATCTGCCAAAAACTGTTGCAATCCTAAATCGGTCAACGGGTGTTTCAGCAATCCTTCAATTGCGGATAAAGGTCCTGTCATTACATCAGCCCCAATTTTGGCGCAATCAATAATATGCATGGTATGCCGCACAGACGCTGCAAGAATTTGGGTGTCGTATCCGTAGTTGTCATAAATCATTCTGATTTCAGCAATAAGATTTAATCCGTCGGTAGAAATATCATCCAATCTTCCAATAAATGGCGAAACGTAAGTTGCTCCAGCTTTTGCGGCCAATAGCGCTTGACCTGCAGAAAAAACAAGCGTGCAATTTGTTCTTATTCCTTTTTCGCTGAAATATTTTATTGCTTTAATTCCTTCTTTGATCATTGGCACCTTCACCACAATTTGATCATTTAAAGCAGCCAGCTCCTCACCTTCCTTGACCATTTCATCAAAAGTCGTCGCAATAACTTCTGCACTTACGTCGCCCGTAACCGCTTCGCAAATCGCTTTGTAATGGTTTATGATATTTTCTTTTCCGGTGATTCCTTCTTTCGCCATCAAAGACGGATTGGTGGTCACACCGTCCAAAACTCCTAAGGCTTGTGCTTCTTTAATCTGATTTAAATTGGCTGTGTCAATAAAAAATTTCATCTTGTTTTTTTTAGAGCTGTAAAATTACAATTTATAATGTTTTAGTAGCATTTTCTCGTAAACTTTATCGGGCAAAAGACGTTTTAGCACGATGGAAAATTTCTGCATGAAATCTCCTACTTTGTAATGAATCTTCGGTTCTTTCTGTTGAAGAATTTCAAAAATGACTTTGGCCATGAGCTGCGGATCTTTTCCAGAATCAACATGTTCATTCATTAAACCCAATGTTTTTCCGTAGGAATGGAAATAAGGTGAATCTTCCAAAACGGGAGAATGAAATCTTCCAGCGGCTATATTCGTTGAAAAATCGCCAGGTGCAACACAAACAATTTTGATATTAAAATCCTTCACTTCCATACGTAAAGCTTCGGAAGTAATTTCCAAGGCGCCTTTGGTGGCGGAATAAATTCCGCGGTAAGGCAAACCCATATAGCCCGCAATTGAAGTAATATTAATGATAAATCCTGATTTTTGTTTCCGCATAAAAGGCAAAACTGCTTTGATGACATTAATGGGTCCGTTGTAATTAACGTCGAAAGCTTTTTTAATCTCCGCTTCGGGGGTTTCTTCAATAGGACCCGTGATTCCGACTCCTGCATTATTGATCAAAATATCTATTTTCCCTTGTTTTTGAACAATAAAATCCACCGCATCCTCAATACTTTGATTTTCGGAAACGTTTAACGGAATTAATTGATAAGGTAAATTTGATTGTTGCTTCGGATTTCGGCTCGTTCCATACACAATGTAATTTTTTGAACTTAGAAAAGTAGCAATCGCTTTTCCTATTCCGCTGGAAGCGCCGGTAATAAAAACAACTTTTTTTGAAGAAGAACCTGATTTCATGATTTGCAAGCAAAATTTGACATCCAGATACAAAAAAAGGCAAGCTACCCACATCACACCGCTACGACCACCTACCCTTGCTACGTTCCCGTCCTGGGGGATTCAGCAGGAGCTGGTTGTGTGGGACTTGCCGGTGCAAATATACAACCATTATCACTTTTCACAAGTATTTTATAAACCGAATTAAATAATTTATCTTGCTTCAAATAATTTTTTAAAATGAAAAAAACTAAATATCTCTCACTGTTTGTGTTAGGTTTCATTTTTTATTCCTGCGGAAACAATTCCGAAGAAAAAAACGCAGGATTTTCCCTTAATATCCATCAAAAAGATCACACATTTCAGTTTCAGGATACGCTGAAAGTCTCTATTGCGAACAAAAACAATCGTGAAATCGATTCCATTGTTTACTTTTTGAAAGATGAAAAATTGGGCAAATCTGCATCGGCTGAAATATTTAAAAGTATTTTAGATTTTAAAAAACTGGGAAACCAAACGCTTTCCGCAGAAATACATTCCGAAGGTGATATTATTAAATTGCAACAAGAAATTAAACTCCTGAGCAACAAAAAACCAATAACCTACACATACGAAATCGTTGCCGCTTATCCGCACGACACCAGATCTTACACACAAGGATTGGAATTTCACAATGATACTTTGTATGAAAGTACCGGTCAATACGGGAGGTCATCGCTCAGAAAAGTCGATTTTAAAACCGGCGAAGTTTTAATGATACATGAATTGTCAAATAATTATTTTGCGGAAGGACTGACGATCCTTAACGATAAGATTTACCAATTAACATGGCGGGAAGGTCAGGGTTTCATTTATGATGTCAACACTTTTGAAAATATTGGAAGCTTTAGCTATCACGACAGTAAAGAAGGTTGGGGTTTGTGCAACAGTGGAGAAAAAATCTATAAAAGTGACGGTACCGAAAAAATATGGATTTTAAATCCTGAAACCTTGGCTGAAGAAGATTTTATTCAGGTAGTAACGCATGCTTCCGTAGTGACAAAAATGAACGAACTCGAATGGGTGGAGGGAAAAATTTATGCGAATACGTATCAGAAAGACGGTGTTGCCATCATCAATCCCGAAACAGGCGCCATTGAAGGTCTGATTGATTTCCGCGGACTCAGAAAAAAATTGGGAAATGAAGATGCTTTAGATCCGTTAAACGACGTTTTAAACGGAATTGCCTACAATCCGAATACAAAAAAATTGTACGTTACCGGAAAAGATTGGGACACCTTGTTTGAAGTGAAGGTAAAAGAGAAATAGGATGGAATATGAAGTTTTTGAACGGGAAATTACGGTCTCTGAAAAAGATTTAGATGATTTGAATCATGTCAACAACGTACAATACGTGCAATGGATTCAAGATATTGCCAAACAGCACTGGGAAATTAAGGGCAGCAAAGAATTGAAAGAAAAATATATTTGGGTGGTGATTCACCATGATATTTCTTACAAGCAACAGGCTTTTCTCAATGACAAAATAAAACTGCAAACCTATGTAGGGGAAACAACTTTTGTGACCTCCAAACGTTTTGTAAATATCCTGAACAGTCAAACAGGGGAAATTTTGGTTGAAGCGGTTTCAAAATGGTGCCTGTTGGACGCGGACACAAAAAAGCCGATAAAAATCACCAAAGAATTAAAAGAAGTTTTTGCGAAACAATCATAAATAACCAATTTTTTAAATTTTGAAAAAGAGCCTAAATTATATTTTTCCTCCGTTGATGCTTTTCTGCATTATTTTGCTGAGTTCCTGTCGTAAGGATTTTGAAACCGTACCGAGTTCGGGAAATTTGGAATTTTCAAAAGACACAGTTTACCTTGATACGGTCTTTTCCAATATTGGCTCCAGTACCTATAATTTAAAAGTGTACAACAAAAGCAATGAAGATATCCTGATTCCAATCATTAAATTATCTCAGGGAGAGGCTTCAAAATACAGATTGAATGTTGATGGGATTCCAGGAAAAACTTTTGAAAACATAGAAATACTTGCGAAGGACAGTATTTTTATTTTTATTGAAACCACCGTTGATATCGCCGATTTTGCCGCTTCCCAAAATCAGTTTCTTTATACGGATGCAATCGAATTTGACACGGATGTCCGGCTGCAAAAGGTGGAACTTGTCACGCTTATAAAAGATGCCGTCTTTCTTTATCCTGAATTGTACCCTGACGGAACAACAGAAACCTTGCCCATTGGTATCGGTGAAAATGGCGAAACCGCAAGCATTGAAGGATTTTATCTTGAAGATGAGGAATTGACGTTCACAAATGAAAAACCGTATGTGATTTATGGTTACGCGGGAATCCCGTCGAACAAAACTTTGGAAATACAAGCCGGTGCACGAATTCATTTTCATGCCAATAGCGGAATTATTGCGGCCAATAATGCTTCATTACATGTAAACGGTGCTCTAAGTTCAGATCCAATTCTTTTGGAAAATGAAGTCATTTTTGAAGCAGATAGATTGGAACCCGCTTTTAGGGATGTTCCAGGACAATGGGGGACAATTTGGCTTACTGAAGGAAGTACAAATCATATTTTTAATTATGCAACTATAAAAAATGCTTCCGTCGGTATTTTAATGGATTCGAGCGACGGTGGAACAGCACCGACTCTAACTTTGAAAAACACGCAGATTTACAATTCTTCAAACGTAGGCTTGCTCGCGCGGACCGGAAATATAGTTGGTGAAAATCTTGTCATCAACAACAGTGGTCAATCTTCATTACATCTCTCTTTAGGCGGAACCTATCATTTCAAGCATTCCACATTCGCTAATTATTGGCAGTATAGCTATCGGCAATTTCCAGCTGTTTATATTGAAAACGCTTTGGAAACTCCCGAAGAGATTTTTGTCGCCGATTTGTCTGCACAATTTTCCAATTGTATTATCTACGGCAACAACAATCTTGAATTGGTTTTTAACATCAACGAAAACGCGGCATTCGATTATAATTTTCAGAACTGTTTGATAAAATTCATTGATTTAAATGGGACTTCGGAAACGCTTCCGGAATATGATTTTTCGAATGAAGCTTTATTTCAAAATATCATTTTAAATGAATCTCCTGATTTTTATGATCCGCAAAACAATTTATTGATGATTGGTGAAAATGCGGCCGCGAATGGAACGGCAGACATGGCTACGGCAAATGAGGTTCCTTTTGATATATTGGGCACTCCTAGAAATACCAATCCGGACATGGGTGCATATGAAAGCATTTTACTTCCTGAAGATTAGATGTTTTCGCTAATTTTATGAAGACTTTAAACAGAGATTGGAAGAACATTTTTTAAATTGAGGAAAAAAGCTATGGGTATTTTTGATAAAGTATTTAAAAGTCAGGACGAAATTTCCAAGGAAGAAATATTTGAAGTGCCTTGGCATCAAATCAATGAAATTTCAGATCTTGAAAAAATAGAAAAAGAATCGGAAAAGCATCCTGTTGTGATTTTCAAGCATTCCACGAGGTGCGGAATCAGTAGAATGGTTTTAAAGCAGTTTGAATCGGATTATAAAGATCATCACAAGGATGATTTAAAATTATATTTCCTGGATTTATTGAACCATCGGGATATTTCAAATGAAATCGCCAAAAAATTCGATGTCGTGCATGAAAGTCCGCAGTTAATCATTTTAAAAAACGGAAAAGTTGTACACCACGCTTCACATCATTCCATTGACGTTTCAAAGGTGACCGAATATTAAAATACAAAAAATTATTTGTTGAAATCCTCTTGTTTACGGGAGGATTTTTTGTTTTGGGAAAGATTTACTAATCGCTGTTAAATAATTGCTAATCAGAAAATTAAAATCCATTTTTCACTTCTAAAATTTTATCTTCGAGAGAGAAAATAAAGTATAACTTAAAAAAAAGAATCATGGAAAATCAAAGAAACGGAGGATGGGATCAGGAAAGAAATGATCGCGAAAACAGAGAAAGAGAGCGAAGCGAAGAGCAAAATCAAGCGAGGGCACATAAACAACAATGGGATCAACGTGAAGAGGAAGAAGGACAACAAAGAAACCCACAATCTTCACGACAATCGTGGGAGCAAGATGATCAAAGACGAAACCAGGAACAAAGAGGGCAAGATTCTATGTACAAACAACAAAACAGCCCTACTGGAAGTCAGCAAACACAGTCTGACAGAAGATCATCTGGTATTCAGGGAGAACGACAAGGTGGAGATTTCAGAAATGAACAAAGAAATCCTCAAGGTCAGCATCAAGGTTCAGGGCAGAGAGAGAATCAAGAAAATATTCCTAGATCACAAAGTGGCGCTTGGGAACAAGAAAGTCAGCAAATGCGTGAACAACGAGAAGAAAGGGAACGCAGAGAGCGAGAACAAAGAAATAGGAATTTATAGAAACGCCCAAATCAAAAAAAGCCTCAATTTGAGGCTTTTTTATTTTTAAAAACTTGTGGTTATTTTTTCTTGGGTTCAAAAATGGGAAGCAATTTCGTTCTCACTTCGCCAAAACCAATCCGATGCTCACCTTTTTCACAATATCCGCGCATGATTACTGTATCGTTATCTTCAATAAATTTGCGCTCACTACCATCATTTAATTTTACCGGCTTCTCCCCTTTCCAAGATAATTCAAGCATAGATCCGTAAGAATCCGGCGTTGGTCCAGAAATTGTTCCCGATCCCATCATATCACCAGAAAATACAGGACAACCATTTACGGTATGATGCGCCAACTGCTGACTCATATTCCAATACATATATTTGAAATTGGATTTACTTATAACCGTTTCTTCCGCATTTTCCGGTTGCAAAGCAACTTCCAATTTGATGTCAAAGCTTTTCTTTCCTTTTACTTTTAGATATGGCAACAATTCTTTTTCAGGTTTCGGACTTTCAGTTCTGAAAGGTTCTAAAGCATCTAAAGTAATAATCCAAGGAGAAATTGACGAAGCAAAATTCTTTGCCAAAAATGGTCCAAGTGGAACGTATTCCCAAGTTTGAATATCCCGCGCACTCCAGTCATTGAATAAAACGAGTCCGAATATATAATCCTCCGCTTCTTCAATCGGAATTGGTTCGCCCAAATGATTGGCATCGGTGGTGATAAAAGCCATTTCCAATTCAAAATCAATTCGTTTTGAAGGTCCAAAAACAGGTTCTTTTGCACCAGGAGGCAAGGTTTGTCCCTGTGGCCTGTGAACAGGAATTCCGCTCGGGATTATAGACGAACTTCTTCCGTGGTAACCCACGGGAATATGAAGCCAGTTTGGCAACAAAGCATTATCAGGATCACGGAACATAGTTCCTACATTGGTCGCATGTTCGCGGCTCGAATAGAAATCGGTATAATCACCCACTTGTACTGGCAATTGCATTTCAATTTCATCTAAAGTGAAAAGCACTACCTTTTTATGATCTTCATTATTTTTTAAGCTATCGTTTTCTACATCAAAAATCTCCGCAATCCGATTTCTCACCAATCTCCATGTTTTCTTTCCGTCGGAAATAAAATCGTTTAAAGTATCCTGTAAAAATATATCGTCTGTAAGTGGAATACCTTCAAAATAGCCCAATTGGTGAAGCGCTCCAAGGTCGATCGCATGGTCTCCGATTCGGGTTCCGATGGTTATGATGTCATCTCGGGTAAGAAAAACCCCAAATGGTATATTTTGGATAGGAAAATCCGTTTTTTCGGGAAGCTCCAACCAAGTTTTTCGATTCGGATTATTAGCAGTAATTGGCATGTCAATTATTTTTTTTTGATTCATTAATTGCCTTCAAATATATAATTTTACAATTATTAACGAATGGATTTCTTACTTTTGATTCATTATTTAACGTAAAATAAACAAATGCAACGCGATACAGAAATTTTTGATTTAATTGAGGCCGAAAAAGAGCGTCAAACCGTAGGATTGGAACTAATTGCAAGCGAAAATTTTGTCAGTAAACAGGTTTTGGAAGCCGCAGGTTCGGTTTTGACGAATAAATATGCCGAAGGATATCCCGGAAAAAGATATTATGGAGGATGCGAAGTCGTAGATGAAGTTGAGAATCTTGCAATAGAAAGAGCCAAAGAATTATTTGGTGCAGAATATGCCAATGTTCAACCACATTCCGGTTCACAGGCAAATACAGCCGTTTTCCACGCATGTTTGAAACCTGGAGATAAATATTTGGGTTTTGATCTTTCCCACGGTGGGCATTTAACCCATGGTTCACCAGTGAATTTTTCAGGTAGATTGTATAATCCTGTTTTTTATGGAGTAGAAAAAGAAACTGGAAGAATAGATTATGACGAGGTAGAGCGCATTGCGAAGAAGGAAAAACCAAAAATGATTATTGCCGGTGCTTCTGCCTATTCAAGGGAGATAGATTATAAGCGTTTCCGTGAAATAGCCGATAGCATTGGTGCGATTCTATTTGCAGATATTGCACATCCTGCGGGATTGATTGCAAAAGGATTATTGAGTGATCCGGTTCCGCATTGTCATGTAATTTCTTCAACAACGCATAAAACCTTACGCGGACCAAGAGGCGGAATGATCATCATGGGTAAAGATTTTGAAAATCCCTTTGGTGAGAAATTGAAAAATGGCAATCTTAAAAAAATGTCGTCTTTGCTAGATAGTGGTGTTTTTCCAGGAAATCAAGGAGGACCATTAGAGCACATTATAGCGGCGAAAGCAGTTGCTTATGGCGAAGCACTTACCGATGAATTTCTACATTATATGGTTCAGGTGAAGAAAAATGCCGCCGTGATGGCTTCCGCATTCATGAAAAGAGGCTACGAAGTTATTTCCGGTGGAACCGATAATCACATGATGTTGATTGATTTGCGAAATAAGAACCTAAGCGGGAAACAAGCTGAGGAAGCATTGGGCAAAGCTGAAATTACTGTTAATAAGAACATGGTTCCTTTTGATGATAAATCGCCTTTTGTTACTTCGGGAATAAGAATTGGAACTCCTGCCGTCACCACAAGAGGTTTGAATGAAACTGATATGGAAACCATTGTTGATTTTATCGACCGCGCTGTCAATCATTTTGAAGATGAAAACGCTTTGAAAGAAATTGGTGAGGAGGTAAATGATTTGATGGAGCATAAACCACTTTTTCCGAATTAGAAAAAAAGAAATCCTGCTTCAAACAGAAAGATTCCTCACTCTGCTGCGCTGCGTTCATAATGACACGTTCCAATAATCGTTGTTCTGAATTTATTTCAGAATCTAACATGACAGGAAACCTTCATTGTCAGTCCGACGGAAAGAGGAATCTTTTTTTAGCGAAATCCCCCTTCAATCAGAAAGATTCTTCACTCCGCTGCGCTGCTTTCAGAATGACACGTTCCAATACACCTCATTCTGAATTCATTTCAGAATCCAACATGATGAGAAACCTCCATTGTCATTCCCACGGAAGGAAGAATCTTGTTTGTCATTCCGACGAAGGAGGAATCTCTGGCTTATTAGCATTTTGCTTCTAATTCATAGATTCTTCACTCCCCAAAGCTGCATTTTGAATAACGGATTTTCACGAGAATAAATTTATCTTTGTTGTTGAATCAATTTCTATGTCTTTTTTTAATTTTTTAGATTTATTGGGAGCGGTTGCATTTGCGATTTCCGGTGCATTGAGTGCAATGAACCGAAAACTCGATTTATTTGGGATTTTTATTGTGGCATTTGTTACCGCGATTGGTGGCGGTACCATTCGGGATGCTTTAATTGGCAATACGCCTGTGATGTGGATGGAAAATACCATTTATATTTACCTGATCGGTCTTGTAACCATCTTAACCATCATTTTCAGAAATAAAATATATTACTTACGGAGTTCGCTATTTCTTTTTGATACCATCGGGCTCGGAATCTTCACAATAACGGGGGTCGAAATCGGTTTACAGAACCAACTCGATCCTGTTATATGTATCGCTTTGGGTGCCACGACGGGTACTTTTGGCGGTGTGATCCGGGATATTTTGTGTAATGAAATCCCTGTGATTTTCAGAAAGGAAATTTACGCTACTGCTTCCTTGGCTGGCGGAGCTTGTTTTATTGCTTTGTATTTTTTAGGAGTTGAGCAAAACATTATTTACATCGGCACCACGCTGCTTATCATTATTATTCGACTTGTGGTGGTGAAATACAGCATTAGTCTTCCCTCCTTTTATCTTTCGGAAAGAAAGGGGAAATGATTATTAAGTAAGATCCTGCTTCAAACATTGAGATTCTTTCACTCCGCTACCGCTTCATTCAGAATGGCGTTTATTAAACTTTATTTAATCCGCAGAATTTTTTTTTTCATTTCGGTTGGAGAAAAACATGGCAAGTATAACACAAATCATCGCTGCAATTCCTAAGTAACTAGAATCATTTTCTTTCCAGGAAAGTTCACTGTAGTCAATTTGTACAAGATGGACTATTATGAGAATTATTGCACAAAATATTATTCCTTTCCTGAATTGTTTCATTTTTTTCTTGAATTTACTCTGATTTCTTTATTATATCATTATTCCTTCTCCGCTTCCAATTTTTGTGTTCTGGATTTGTGTTTTTCCAGATCCCAAACCAAGCCCCAATTTGAAACGTAATCGGCAAGCGAGTTCAATCCGACTTCAGCCCGCCTTTTATCTACATTTTCGGGATCTTCAATAGGTGAAACATAATATTCACCGGTTTCCGGATCTCTTGCTATCTGACTGCCAAAAATTTGCCGTTTATCATTTCTCAAAGCGATCCTATCTTCCAATAAAGCTAAACTGCTAGGTTGTGCATTTCCTTTTTTTACCGCTTCACGCATCATTGGTAAATATTTCTCCTGTACTTCTAAGGGCGCATGTTGTATTACTAAAAACAAAGTGGTATTTCCTTTTCTTCCAATCACATCTTGTCCCAACCAGCCGCGTTCGTCCAATATTTTTTGAACTTTTATAAGATTGATGGAATCCTTTTCTGCTATGGTTTCCCAAAGGGTTTTCATTTCCTCGGAATCCTTGCCGTAATCTGCTTCTACCTGATCAACTTGATATCTTAATCCTTGATCTTCTTGATAAATCGTATCAAGAATTGCCATCAACGGTTTATCCAGATTGGCTTCTTTCTTCTCTTGATTTTTTCTAACAACTACAAGTAGTTCCTTCCATCGTGGATCATAGAACAATTCATCCAAATCTGGATCCGTAGTGATATGATCATAATTGGAATATTCATGTTCGTTCACGGCTTTGAATAATTGAACAAAAGAAGAATCAATTTCATTTGCCAAAGCCCAAGAACAGGCTGCATTATACCTATCCATGGCATTACTTTGTCCCCCAGTCGCTTTAAAGGCTTCTGAAAATTTTTGTGCAGATTCTAAATAGTCCTTAATTTCATACAAATTCAAAGCTTCATTTTTTAAAGTCTCATATTTAGCTTGTTGCTCTGCTGTTGGCTCTATAACAACCAATTCTTTTTCTTCGCTTGTTTTACATGAGATAAAAACTAAAAATGTTAGTAAGAATAGAATATTTTTCATGAGACTTCATTTGGATTAAAATCGATTATAAATATAGGAATTGTTCCGTTTTGCCTGATTTTAAATCAGCTACCGTTTTCATCCCTATTGCTAAAGGAAAATCTTCAGGAATGTTTCTTATAAAAATATTTTTCAATTTGAAAATTCAATCCGTTTCCGCTGGAAATTTTTAATATTAAATTATTTTCATCGTCGTATTCAAATTTTTCCTCCCATTGGTTTAAAACAATCTTCTTTCCATTAAGAATTACATTTCTTTTCCGATGATACTTTTTCTTGATGATGCGACCCTGAGAATCGTATTCATATGAGGTTTTGTATTTTCTACCATTTAATCTACGAATTAACTTTACTAAATTTCCATTGTCGTATTCATATTCGGTTGTTGAAATTAGTTTTCCGTCTGAATTATAGGTTTCGGTCGATTGATACAAGCCGTTATCATTGTAGAAAAACTTATAGCTCAGGTAAAATTCATTACTTTTTTTATCCAAATTATAAAGCTCGGTGTTTTGATTTAACGCATTGTATTTCCTTTTTTGGTGCCCTAATATTCCTCCGGTGTCATCTAATTGCCGGTACGAAATTCGGTTTCCATTTTCATCGTACTCATATAGTAAAACCGAGGAAATATCACCGTTTTCTTCATAGCCGGTTTGTTTTGTCATTAAATCTTTTTCATTGTATTCAATGATGTATTTGAATACAACTGTGTCACCTTCTAATCTTAGATCTTGTATGTGGTTTCCTCTAATGTCATAAATATCAATACCAGTTTGAACGCTGTCTGCGTGTTCATTGTACTGATAAGTTATTTTTTCTTTGATATGATTACTGAGGATTAATTCTTTTTTCTTCTGATTTTCATTTTGGGCGTAAACACTAAAAGAAACGGTAAGTAAAATGAACAGTAATTTTTTCATCTTTAAATTTGGTGTAAAATAGGGGTTATGGATAGTTTATCAAATTTGAAAACCTAAGTAAACGAATTTTTTCAAAGGAGAAAAAGGAATCGATTTTATTTTGACTGCTTGGGAACGCATTAAACATTATGGTAATATTTTCGGTCCTAATATATTCATCCACAATATGAATCCAGATATACTTCCGATAAATCCACTTACAATAAAAGTCAGACGCAATTTTTTAGGTACGATGACGAATACCGTAAAAACAGATACTAAAATTCCCAATATTCCTAAAATTATGGGTATTGTTCCGGACCATAAATCCAAATCTTGCGAAATTTTTAATTCATCCCCGCCGAACCATGTCCCATCTGGTGAAATTATTTCTCCTCCAATGGATGTAACAAGATTAAATATTTCTCTCAACCAAAATAGTGATAGAAAAATAGATAACCAATCCATAAATTTTAACCCATTAAGATGAATAGTTTTTCTACGGAACAATAATATTATTAGTCCAATTATTCCTGTTATGATTGTTTGTATAGGACCACCAATAGTTACAAGAAGACCTTTATTTGATTTCCCGCTCCAATATCGTTGCTGTAGAATATTATGATGCTCTTCGGTTTTCTCTTTAATCTCTTTTGGCCAAGATTCATATTTTAAATCGGCATATTCTTTTGTAATTGATTTTAAAGCTTTTAAATTATTATCGTCCAAATAACCTCTCGGGTAATAATTCATACTTCCATAATGAAGTTTAGTTTCATATCCCAACATTTTTGCGATGGCAATATGTCCATATTCATGACTAATAGTTCCAATTACTGTAAACAGTATAAAAACTAAAGTCAGCAGAAAGAAGGATTTTATGTCTATTCTAATGTTCATTCAAAGGTGACACAATGGTTGTGACTGCCCAAAATTTAGGGAAAAATCCGCAAGTATGTCAATCTGGTTTTTATTTTTCTAAATCAAAAAACCTTCATTTTCAAAACAGCTATTTTCGATAGCCGTTGTTACCCAATGGCTTTTATTTTTTTATCGTAAATCCGACAGGTGCCTTTAGGGTTCCGTAATCATACATATTTATGTATATTGAAACCGTATCTTTTGCTCCTTCCCAAGTTACCCGGTAATTATCCAACATGACACTGTCAAATCCGTAAGGGTCGTTTTCACTTTTTATCGCACAACAACTTCCAGCTCTGTAATAAGAAACCTGTTCTCCATTAGGTCCGGCCAAAGCATTTAAAAATCTTCTTTCGTTCTGGGGCCCTTCTTGTTTATCGACTCCACCTACTTGAACAGGATTTTTTTCGGATAATCCATAAGTTGGATCAGACGAAATCGAAGTTATTTCAAAAATTTGACCGTTTTTGAGGTTCGTTTGGACCGGTTGATTCGCTGTAGAACAGGAAAGGATTAATGTGAAAATGACAATGGAAATTACTTTTTTCATATTTTAGGTTAGGTTTATGGGTTTCAAACTCAATTAAATCAAAATAAAAAAACACTACAACGGAATATTTCCATGTTTTCTATCTGCCTTTAAAACAGTTTTATTTTCCAGCATACTAAAGGCTTTCAACAGTTTTCTTCTCGTGTCTCGTGGCATGATAACTTCATCAATGAATCCGCGTTTGGCGGCTTCAAAAGGATTGGCGAATTTCTCGGCGTATTCGGCTTCTTTTTCCGAAAGTTTCAACTCTGGATTCGCGGCTTCCTTGATTTCTTTTTTGAAAATGATTTCACTCGCTCCTTTTGCGCCCATTACCGCAATTTCCGCAGTGGGCCACGCAAAGTTTAAGTCGGCACCAATGTGTTTTGAATTCATCACATCATAAGCACCACCGTAAGCTTTTCGCGTAATTACCGTCACGCGTGGTACTGTGGCTTCACTCAAAGCGTACAATAATTTCGCACCATGCAAGATAATCCCGTTCCATTCCTGATCGGTTCCTGGCAAAAATCCGGGCACATCGACTAAAACGAGCAAAGGAATATTAAAACAGTCGCAAAAACGTGTAAACCGAGCCGCCTTTTTGGAGCTGTCAACATCCAAAACTCCAGCCAGACTCATCGGCTGGTTGGCAATAATTCCAATGCTCCTCCCTCCTAACCTTGCGAAACCGACAATAATGTTTTCAGCGTAATTTTTATGGATTTCAAAAAACGAATCCGAATCAATAATTCCTTTTATTACCTCATGCATATCATAAGGTTTGTTGGAACTATCGGGAACAATGGTATCCAATTCCGTTCTGATTTCATTCCCCAGCTTATAAGGCAATTTCTGGGTCTTGCTTTTGTTGTTCTGCGGAATATAACCCAATAATTTTTTGATGTCTTCAAGGCAAACAATATCACTCGCCGAAGTAATATGAGTAACTCCACTCTTTGTTGAATGCGTACTCGCGCCACCGAGTTCTTCGGAGGTTACATTTTCATTTGTAACGGTTTTCACCACATTTGGCCCTGTAACAAACATATAACTTGTATGTTCAACCATAAGCGTAAAATCGGTCATTGCAGGCGAATAAACCGCACCGCCCGCACAGGGTCCCATAATGGCAGAGATTTGCGGAATCACTCCCGACGCTTGAACATTTCTGTAAAAAATATCGGCATAACCACCAAGAGAACGGACTCCTTCTTGGATTCTCGCGCCGCCTGAATCGTTCAAACCTATAATTGGTGCTCCGACTTTCATCGCGTGATCCATCACTTTACAGATTTTTTCCGCATGGGTTTCAGATAAAGCGCCTCCAAAAACGGTAAAATCTTGCGCAAACACGTAAACCAATCTTCCGTTTACGGTTCCGTAGCCTGTCACCACGCCATCACCATAATATTGTTCCTTGTCCATTCCAAAGTCGGTTGTTCTGTGCGTGACCAGAATCCCAATTTCTTCAAAAGAACCTTCATCAAGTAAATATTCCACACGCTCGCGAGCGGTCAGTTTCTTTTTCTCGTGTTGTTTTGCAATTCGCTTTTCGCCACCGCCTAAATGCGCCTGTGCGATTTTATCCTGTAATGCTTTTATATTATTGCTCATATTTTATCATTCTGAATGAGGAATTCTGAATTTTTTTGAAATTGAAAAACCAGTAATTTTTCATTGGTAATTGTTTATTGATTGTCAATGCGGTAATCTCACGATTTCTTTATCTTTTAAATATTGTTTCAGTGCGATTAATGCAGCCAGTTTTGCTTCTTCTTCGGTTTTTAACCTCAGCTTATCTGCCGAATAGTAATTTTTCACAAAATGCGTATCAAAATTTCCACTGCGGAAAGCTTCATGCTCAAACACAAATTTTCCAAAAGGCAAAGTTGTTTTTACGCCTTCAACTTCGTAATTATTTATGGCTTCAATCATTAATTGAATAGCTTCTTCCCTATTTTTTCCGTAGGTAATCAATTTCGCCAGCATCGGATCGTAATAAATTGGAACTTCCATTCCTTCTTCAAATCCGTCGTCCAATCTTATCCCTTCTCCTTTCGGCGTTTTGTATGTATCCAACACACCCACACTTGGAAGAAAATCCTCGGTAGGATCTTCAGCATAAACCCGAAGTTCCACCGCATGACCTTTTATAGATAAATCAGATTGAGCAAAAGCAAGTTTTTCGCCCCTTGCGACTTTAATCTGCTGTTCTACAAGGTCTATTCCGGTGATGAATTCAGTTACAGGGTGCTCGACTTGCAACCGCGTGTTCATTTCCAAAAAGTAAAAATTCTTGTTTTCATCCAATAAAAATTCGACCGTTCCTGCGCCAACATAATTACAAGCTTCCGCAACTTTCACCGCTGCTTCCCCCATTTTTCTTCGGATTTCTTCCGTTAAAACAACAGAAGGCGCTTCTTCAACAACTTTTTGGTGTCGGCGTTGAATGCTGCATTCCCTTTCAAACAAATGAACCGTATTTCCGTGTTTATCGGCCAAAACCTGAATTTCGATGTGCCGTGGCGAACCAACATATTTTTCAATAAAAACAGAACCATCGCCAAAAGCGGATTCTGCTTCACTAATGGCGCGTTTCATCTGCTCCGCCAAATCTGATTCCCTTTCAACCACGCGCATTCCTTTTCCGCCACCACCGGCAGAAGCTTTTATTAAAATTGGAAAACCAATTTCTGAAGCAATTGCTTTCGCTTTTTCTACATCGGTAATCGCTTCATCAATTCCGGGAACCATTGGTATGTCATAGACTTTTACCGCATCTTTCGCCGCCAGTTTGCTTCCCATGACTCTGATTGCTTCGGAATTTGGACCAATAAAAGTGATGTTGTTTTTTTCAACTTCTTCAGCGAAACTCGCGTTTTCACTAAGAAATCCGTAGCCCGGATGAATGCCTTCGACGTTTAAAGATTTTGCAACTTCTATAATTTTCTTTCCATTGAGATAGGATTCATTTGAAGGCGCTTCCCCAATACAAACTGCTTCATCGGCAAATTTTACGTGCGGTGCGTATCTATCGGCAGTGGAATAAACAGCAACCGTACGAATGCCCATTTTTCTCACTGTTTTCATTACTCTTAAAGCTATTTCACCGCGATTGGCAACTAATATTTTTTTCATTTAAAAAATTTTCAGATTTGAAAAATATGCAACTGATTATGTGATCATTGGAATTTGGAGTTTTATTCGAAATCATTCCATTTCAACCAAAACTTGATTTTTTTCGACTGTATCACCCTTAGAAACAATAACCGATTTTACCACACCATCTCTCGGTGCGACCAGCGTGTTTTCCATTTTCATTGCCTCCAAAACCAAAATTGAATCTCCTTGTTTAACCTGATCTCCGTTTTTAATATCGACTTCAAGGATTAGACCTGGCATTGGCGCTTTTATGTCATTTATAACTTGTGCAGCGCCTAAAGAAAGGCCCATTTCTTTAATTAAAGAATCAAGCGCGTCTTTGATTTGAACTTCATAAGTATTACCATTGATTTTTACCTGATAGGTCCGATTTAAAAAATTGGAAGTCAAAATTTCTGCGGAAATGGATTCGTGATTTTTTAGGATATGAAAATGATTGTGATGGAGTTGTTGAATGTCCAATAAAGAATCTTTGAGCGAAGCCGAATCAAAATCAAATTCAGAATTCACCTGTAAAACGTAATGCTGTTTGTCTATGAGCATGGATGTAATTTTAATGGGAGGTAAATATAAAAAATTATAAGACCAAAAAGCGGACGTTCACTACGAGATGTTAATCCACTGTTAACAAGATGCTAATTCACAATAATTTATAAACCGTGATTCGGCAGGAATTGTTTTTTATTCTAATTTGGTGAAAATTAAAATTTAGAAAAAATGAGAAATTTATTTTTATCAGCAGTGATCACATTGTTTGCGTTTTCAGTAAGTTCTGCGCAAACCTCGAAAATGGATGTCAGTATATTACCTGATAACGCCCAAAAATTTATTGAGCAGCATTTTTCGTCTGAAACAGTGAAAAAAGTAGAGAAAGAAGACGGAATATTGAACATGGACAAAAGTGAGATGTATGAAGTTCATTTTGCGAACGGAGTAAAACTTGATTTCAATGAAGCGGGCGAGGTTACGGAAATAGAAAGTCGAAAAGACGCTAAATTACCTATGAAAGCAATTCCGATGGAAATTCTTGATTATGTAAAGAACAATTATAAAAATGCGCATGTAATGAGTTGGGAAATGGACAATGATGAGCAGGAGGTTGAACTTTCTGACGGTACCGATTTAGAATTTGATTTAAAAGGAAAGTTTTTGAAAGAAGATTAATTTTTTGAATATTTAAATTTGGGTGAAGGCTGCCAAAATGGTGGCCTTTTCTTTGTTTTTCCTTTTTTAAAAAATAAAAAACGCAGTGAATTCGCCTTTGGATTCACCGTGTTTTTTGTCGCTTTTTAAAACAGGATTTAGATAATCCCATTAACATCTCTGCTGGAAATACAAAAGTGTCAAGTTATCACTTGATCCCTTTTTATCCCATTCCTTAGCAAAATTGCATTTTGCACGCACTGGAAAAAAAAGGGGCGCTCTCGCGCCACTTTTGTGCTTGTCGGGATGACAGTACTAGAAACCACCGAACAGTTGAAATCACAATAGAACGCATATACGGCTCTATGTCCTGTGTTTATTGAGATTTAGACATTTTACCCTTTCAGTAGTATTTCCTTGTTTTCGTCTCTGTTCGCTTTAATGATACAAAAATGATACAAATTCCGTACGTTTGTATCAAATAAAACAGTCACGTAATGGCAACCATTAATTTTTCATATCGCTCTAGCAAACCTGCGGCAAAAATAGAAGCACGGTTATCTTATTCAGTCAACAAAAAACGTAAATTTCAGCAAGTAAGGATAAACTTAAAAGTTTCAAAGGATTTTTGGCATGAACTCAAAGAAAAAGGAGATAGGTTCAGAGATACTGACAAAATAAATGAAAGAAATGAAATTAACGAGCATCTTGTGAGTTTACAAAAATATTTAGAAGATAGATTACCTCCGTCGCATTTAATAGATGAAAACTGGCTCAAAAATTCGGTTCAAGAATATTATAACCCCAGGGTGAGAGAATCCATACCGGATGACCTGATAGGCTACTGGAACTATTACATGGCGTTAAGAGAACATGAAATAAAGGAGAAACCACGCTCTTGGCAAAAGTGGAATGAAGTGAAACATCGTGTGGAAAGGTTTCAATCCGCCTTGGATAGACAATATAAAATAAGGGATGTAAACGATGAATTTAAAAGAGATTGGGTTAATTATTGCAAAGGTGAATCCTATGCTAATACAACCATTAAAAAGAACTTAACCTATATCAAAATGGTATGTATGCACGCTGAAAGAAAAGGCGTGGAAACAAGCAGTGAACTTCCAAAGCTCCAAATAACTTTTAGGGAAGAAAACATTCCAAAGGTTTATTTGTCTTTTGGTGATCTGGAAAAGATAAACCAATTAAAGGATTTGCCAGATTACTTAGAAAATGCACGGGACTGGTTATTAATTTCATGCTACACTGGACAACGAGTAAGTGATTTTATGCGATTTAATTCCTCAATGATAAGGGAATCAAAAAGACGGAAATTTATCGATATAACACAAAAGAAGACTGACAAAAAAATTTCAATTCCCTTACTACCCGAAGTAGAAACAATTTTAAATAAAAATGGTGGCGGTTTTCCTCGATTTATCAGTTCTCAGAAATACAATAATTATATAAAAGAAATAGGTAAACGTGCAGGTTTGAACACCCCCACGACAGGCAAGGTTTTAAAAAAAATCACAGAAGGAAAAAATCGAAAGGTGACAGAAGTTTATCCCAAGTGGCAACTTATTACAAGCCACATAGGACGCCGTTCATTGGCGACCAACTTTTACGGAACAATACCCTCTTCGTACCTAAAAAACATTACTGGCCATGGAACAGAAGCCATGCTATTGGCTTATATAGGAAAAACATCAAAAGATACTGCTTTTGAAGCTTATGACTTAATGGTAACTGCGCGAAAAAATTGGCAGAATGGCAAGGATAAAAATTAACGAAGAATTAATTGACAGAATCAAATCTGGATTCGATTTGGGTGAATTGTTTACATCTATTAGGCTCGGTGAAGAAGAAATAGTGAGCTTGTCCCATAGACATGATGGAGTATGCCACTATGTTCAAAGTCCAATTCGAAATTTTTATTATTCACCCCTAAAGGATTTGGGTCTCAAAAATAACAACTCCCATCTCAATGATTTTCCACCATACATACATTTATCCAACGATTTGCACATTCGGATCGATAGGATTTTATATATATTGGAAATGATCATGAAAATGAGAAATCAACCGAACCCTCAATTGGAGTCTAATGAATATCAATATGTAGAAGATTTAATACCCATTTTTGAAGGATATGTTAACAGCTTTAGGACAGGGTTCAATTCATTTATGGAAATCTTTGTGACTCCTCATCTGTTAGTTCCCAATGATCGCGTTGAAATAGCGGAAAAAATATTTGATTTTATAAAATCATCTTGGCATCCAGTGCGATATAAAAATGGTTACAACGACATTCTCAGTGCAGGAATTTACATGGGACTAACTGAAGGATACAATTACAGGGCGTGGAGTTTTATATTATATAATGAAAGATTGTTTTTACCATTATTTAAAGAAAATGAAGAACATCCTTCTTATGAAGCAAAATTTGAGTTGGATATACATCAAGTTAAAGCAAAACACTATGCTATGTCTTACTTTCTAGATAGCATAGCTTCCGGTGACGTGGAAGACCTTAAACAGGAGGATTTAGAAAAATTGCTGTTTAACAGAG